>NZ_KV838025.1:0-327 GCF_001838635.1 Haemophilus sp. HMSC71H05 | reverse complement strand
TGCTGAAGTGAAAGATGCGGCTGAAGATAAAGCAAAAGAAGTAAAAAAAGCAGTTTCAGAAGCAAAAGATGAAGCTGCAGATAAAGCATCTGAGCTAAAAGATGCAGCTGAAGATAAAACTGTAGAAGCAAAAGAAGCGGCTTCAGAAGCAAAAGATACAGTTGTAGACAAAGTAGTTAAATTCAAAGATGCAGTTGTAGATAAAGTTGCTGAAGTAAAAAATGCAGTTTTTGAAGCAAAAGATGAAGCTGCTGATAAAGCGGCTGAGTTAAAAGATGAAGCTGAAGATAAAGCTGCTGAAGTGAAAGATGCGGCTGAAGATAAAGC
>NZ_KV838024.1:0-12437 GCF_001838635.1 Haemophilus sp. HMSC71H05 | reverse complement strand
ACTTTTTTCTCTGTATATATAGACAAAAAGCCTGAAGATTTTACACTTTTTGAGCAAAAAAGCAAGCCAATAGCCTATTTCTACTTGAGAAATTCACCATAAAAAATGACCGCACTTCATCACAAAGTGCGGTCAATTTTTTATTCATTTTGTGAATTAATAAACGCCTTGCGCTAACATCGCGTCAGCCACTTTCACAAAGCCTGCCACGTTTGCACCAACTACATAGTTAATGTTTGCTTGGCCTTCTGCTGAACCGTATTTTTTACAGTTTGCATGAATATCTAACATGATGCGATGAAGCTGTCTGTCCACCTCTTCAGCAGTCCAGTATAAACGTTGTGAACTTTGCACCATTTCTAAACCTGATGTCGCAACACCACCTGCATTAGCCGCTTTACCTGGGCCAAATAATACACCAGCCTCTAAGAATGCTTCTGTCGCTTCGATAGTGGTTGGCATGTTTGCCCCCTCAGCAACCAATTTCACACCATTTGCAATTAAGGCTTTCGCATCAGAGATCTCTAATTCATTTTGGGTTGCGCAAGGAAGTGCAATATCTGCTTTCACTTCCCAAGGGCGTTTACCCGCAAAATATTGAAGGCCAAATTGTTTTGCAAACTCTTCTACTCGACCACGTTTTACATTTTTGAGCTCTAATAACGCCTCTAATTTTTCACGATCAAACCCTTCAGGTAAATATACATAACCCGCAGAGTCAGAACAGGTTACGACTTTCGCACCGAGCGCCATCGCTTTTTCAATGGCATATTGCGCCACGTTACCCGAACCAGAAACTAAAACTGTTTTACCTTGGAAGCTATCCCCTTTCTCTGCAAGCATTGCTTGGGCAAAATAAACCAATCCATACCCTGTTGCTTCTGGGCGAATTAAGCTCCCACCGAATGAAAGACCACGACCAGTAAAGACACAAGCAGCTTGGTTTGATAATTTTTTCATATAGCCTGCAAGATAGCCTACTTCACGACCACCTACACCAATATCACCGGCGGGCACATCGGTATCTGGGCCAACATGACGATACAATTCAGCCATTAATGCTTGGCAGAAACGCATCACTTCAGCATCTGATTTTCCTTTAGGATCAAAATCTGAGCCCCCTTTCGCACCGCCCATTGGCAATGTAGTTAAGGCATTTTTAAAGATCTGTTCAAAACCTAAGAATTTTAAGATTGATAAGTTAACGGATGGATGAAAACGCATCCCCCCTTTAAAAGGACCAATTGCACTGTTGAATTGCACGCGGAAAGCACGGTTTACTTGAACTTGACCTTTATCATCAGTCCATGCCACACGGAATTGGATTGCGCGCTCTGGCTCAACTAAACGCTCTAATAAAGCTTCTGAACGGTATTTAGGGTTTGCTTCCAAGAAAGGCCAGATTGACGTGAAGACTTCACGAACGGCTTGTAAAAATTCAGGTTGATGGCCGTCACGTTGAGCCACTTTTTCAAGAAATGCGTCTAATGATGCTACTGCTGACATAGGATTTTCCTTCTAGTAGTGAGTTAATATGATGTGTGTAACGTTATTTTATTTATCACCGTCTTGTTGCGGCGTGTCATCAATATAACAATAGAAAAATCAACTAGGCAATAGTTTTTTTATAGAAAAAATGAAGAAAAAATAAAAAACGAGAAAATATTTAACATTTCCTCGTTTTTATTAGATGAAATATAAAATCAACACCTGGATTAGCACTTCAAGTTAAAAAGTGCTTATTTATTTTTACCTTCTAAGTAAAGCCATTCAGCGACTTGCTTCGCAAAATACGTCAAAATACCATCCGCACCAGCACGTTTAAAGCAAAGCAATGATTCCATGATGCATTCTTTTTCTTTCAACCAACCATTTTGAATCGCTGCCATATGCATCGCATATTCACCAGAAACTTGATAAGCAAAGGTTGGCACACCAAAATAGTCTTTCACGCGATATACCATGTCTAAATATGGCATACCTGGTTTCACCATCACCATATCTGCCCCTTCTTGTAAATCAAGTGCGACTTCTTGCAAGCCTTCATTACCATTTGCCGGATCAAGTTGATAAGTTTTCTTATCGCCACCTTTCAGATTGCCCGCAGAACCGACTGCATCACGGAATGGACCATAATAATTAGACGCATATTTTGCGGAGTACGCCATAATTTGCGTATTGATATGACCATTTTCTTCCAACGCCTGACGAATACAACCAATACGACCATCCATCATATCACTCGGTGCCACAATATCAGCACCAGCTTCAGCGTGTGAAACAGCCTGTTTAATCAGGATATCTGTTGTGATATCGTTTAATACATAGCCTTCTTCATCAATGATCCCGTCTTGTCCGTGTAGTGTATAAGGATCGAGTGCGACATCGGTTAATACACCTAATTCTGGATAAGCGGCTTTCAATGCTCTCACTGCGCGCTGTACCAAACCATTCGGGTTAAATGCCTCATCTGCCATTAAAGATTTTTTATCTTGCTCAACTACAGGGAATAATGAAATCACTGGCACGCCGTATTTCACTAAAAGACCTGCTTCGATTAATAACTGATCGATCGTTAAACGTTCAACTTTAGGCATAGAAGGGACTGGTTCACGATGATTTTCACCTTCAATGATAAATACCGGATAAATTAAATCATTCGCGGTTAAAGTATTTTCTGCCACTAAACGGCGACTAAAATCATGTTTACGTAAACGACGAAGACGACGGGTTGGAAAACCGCCTAAAATTTGTTGAGTCATAATAATATTTCCTGTTTTTATGATGTTAAAAGGGCGTATCACCTACGCCCATTTTCTTAATCTTTGTGATTCAAATCACCCTGATTTTCTACCGCACTTTCCTCATCAGTTGCCTCTTCTCCATCCTCTTTAGGTTGATAGAAACGTGCAACTAACAAGCCTAACTCAAAGAGAAGACACATTGGTACAGCGAGTAAAGTTTGAGAGAACACGTCTGGTGGCGTTAAGATCATACCAACAAAGAACGCGCCCACAATAATATAAGGGCGTTTTGCCGCCAGTGCTTTCGTGGTTGTGACACCAGTCCAGCAAAGCAAAATAATAGCAACGGGTACTTCAAAGCACACACCGAAAGCCAAGAATAATGCGAGTGCAAAATCAAGGTAACTGCTGATATCTGTTGCAATAGCGACCCCTTCTGGTGCAGTTTGCGTAAAGAAACTAAACACGAAAGGGAAAACAACATAATAAGCAAACGCTACACCGCAATAGAATAAAACTGTACTGGAAAATAATAACGGATAAATTAAACGTTTTTCATGTTGATACAGTGCCGGCGCAACAAACGCCCAAATTTGATAAAGCAAATAAGGTACAGAAATAAACACCGAAACAATCGCGGTTAATTTAATTGGCGTAAAGAAAGGCGTCTGGATATTGGTTGCAATCATCGTTGCACCTTTTGGCATCACCGCGGTTAAAGGTGCGGCGACAAAATGATAAATATCATTAGAAAAATAAACCAACGCCACAAAAACCACTAAAATACAAATTACACAACGTAATAAGCGGTTTCTGAGTTCAACAAGATGGGTAATTAACGGTTGGGAATCGTCCGTCATATTGCTCATAATTATTCTCTAGGACTTCGCTTCAGATTTGGGTGCTGGCTGTAGCTCCACATCATCCGGCGAATAGTAATCGGATAAACGCTCAGTTAATTCAGCTTGTTCATGAGGTTCAAGTGCGGTCAAATCCACTTCTGTTTTTTCAGATTCCAAAACTTCGGCAGTTTCATTCTCTGCATGTTCTGTGGATGCTGTTTCAACCGGTTTTTCTGCTGTTTCTTGTGTGCTTACCTCAAGTTTTTCCGCAGAATCAGCCGGATTTTCAGCCGCACTTTTAATTTCTTTAATTTGCTCTTCCACCGTTGTTCCTGCTGCAGCCGCTTTTTCTTCTAACTCTGCACGCATTTTTTGAGCTTGCTCTTTCAGCTCTTCAACGGTTTTACTTAAATCTGGGGAAAGCTGTTTGAGATTAAGTTGTTCCGCTTTCTTAATACTATCTTGCAACTCTTGCAATTTAAGCTCTTGTTTTAATTCATTTTGAACATTAGCTGCCAATCCACGGATCGTTTTCACCCAGCCCATTACCGTGCGAATAGCCACAGGTAAACGCTTAGGGCCTAGCACCACCAAGCCCACAAGCATCAATAAAACAAGTTCGGAAAAACCAATATCAAACACAGTTATGCCTGTTCTTTATCTTTTACAGTTTCAGTTTTTTCAGCGGTAGTTGTACCGTCTTTAATTTGAGTAAACTCAGCATCTTTTTTCGGCTCATCATCAGACATCGCTTTTTTAAAGCCTTTTACTGCTGCGCCAAGATCAGATCCCGCATTGCGTAATTTTTTGGTACCGAATACTAATAAAATCACGACTAATAAAATAATCATTTGTGCTGGGGATAAACCAAACATAGAAAAACTCCGTTAGAATTAAATTGAAAATTTGGGCTTGAATATACTCTTTTTATGCATTTGTCTCAAGAGGTAATTTTAAAAGTGCGGTCAAAAAAATTAGAGGATTTTCAACCGCACTTTCGTCTTATTATTCAGCCAGTTCTGTTTACTCATGAGACAGGAATTATGAAATAACAAAATCCAGTTCTTTCATGTATCGCTCATAACATTGCAAGATGTCCACGATCAAATCCTCTTCATTTGTGATACTCAAAGGATAACCTTCCAATTGAATATTGGTTGAAACCATTAATGCATGATGAACTTGTGCAGTTTCAGGCTCAGGCTTCTCGAACAAGGTAATTTGGTAAAAAAAATCTTCTGCTAAACCATTTTCAATAGAAAGAACCAGTTGATTATTATCACGACCAAAATGTTGCTGTAAGGTCACATTTAAACCATAGGTACCAATGAGTAACTGGCGCAACTCTCTCATTGCCAAAAGCGCCGTTGTTTTTAAATGTAAAATGGCATCATCTCGCTTAGGTTCAATCACTAACTGTCTTAAACGGCTACGCCAGTTTGCACCAGTCCACAAATCTGAAACCTCTGTGGAATAATATTGACGTTCAAATCGTAAACCTTTCAACAAACTCCATGCCATCACAGACATCAATAGAGCAAAAGGTAAAGAGAAAAACAACATCGTTGATTGGAGTATTTCAATACCACCAAAAAGATAAAGAACAAATGTAACAGCTGACAATAAACCACCCCAAAACATAGATTGCCAACGAGGTGAAACCTGGCTTTTGTCTTCAATTGCGATATTATTAAGCGTATAAATACCAAAGTTAATAGTTACAATAAAAAAGAGTGTGATAATAAATAAAGCTAACGTTTTAGTTAAGCCGGAATAGGGTAAATAACTCAGAAAATCAAAAAGGAGTGACCCCACATTATTTACAGCTTGACCTAATGCCCCCTTAGCAAGATGCTCATTCACCCAAATTGCGCCATTACCAAATACCGTGAACCACAAAACGAAGAATAAACTTGGTACCATCAATACGCCGAAAATAAACTCTCGCAAAGTTCGTCCGCGAGAAATCCTTGCGATAAAAATCCCAAAGCCGGGTGCCCATGAAAACCACCATGCCCAGTAAAAAACCGTCCAATCCATAAACCAGTCTAGATGTTCTACATCATAGGCATAAGCCTTGAAGCCGACTCTAATTAAACCGCTTAAATAGGTACCAATATTTTCCGTAAAAGCAGAAATTAAATATATTGTCGGACCGAATAGCAAAACCAGTAGCATAAAGAGAAAGGTAACGCCTAGATTTAGCTCACTAAGAATACGGAACCCGTTGGCAATCCCTTGCAGTGAAATTAAGATAGCAATGATAAAAACACTCACTAAAATAAGGGGAACCAAATACGGTGAGTTATCCAATAAATGCATTGAGTGGAATGCTGCAGCCAACCGAATCGCACTGTAACCTAAGGTTGCGACTACGCCAAATAAGGTGGTACAAATCCCGAGAATATCAATGACATCCCCTACTTTTCCATTAATCTTTTCTTTCAGTAAGGGATAAAAACAAGAGCGTAAAGAAAAGGGTAATTTATAGCGAAATCCGAAGTAAGCTATCGTAAGTGCAATTAATCCATAAATAGCCCAAGCACTGATACTCCAATGAAAAATACTAAAAAATAATGCTGTTCGAACTTTCTCATATTCACCTATTGGTGAAAGAAAATGTGAAAGCGGTTCAGCAACGCCAAGAAAAACAATGCCAATACCAATTCCAGAGGTAAAGAGTAATGCAATCCAAGAGCCTAATTTAAACTCTGGTTCTTCCTCATCACTCCCGAGTTTAATATCACCATATCGTCCTAACGCCAAGAAGAGTAAAAAGAACAGAAAAAATGCACTCAGTAAAATATAAAACCAGCTAAATTGAGAGAAAATAAAGGCTTTCGCCGCAGCAAGATAAGATATCGTTTGCTGCGTATCAAATAAAAGAGCTGCAATAATCGCTAAACTAAAACCTAAACTGCCCCAAATAACATTTGCTTTAAAAGTATTTTGTATCTTCATATTTGTTTTAAGATAAAAAGTGCGGTTAAAAACTTATAGGATTTTCAACCGCACTTTAATCTTATTATTCAGCCAGTTCTGTTTGCTCGTGTGCCATCAATTCTTGACCCACATCGTCTAGCAAACTTAAATAACGTTCATAATGTTTCAACATATCGGCAATTAATTCATCTTGGTCCATATATTGCACATCATAACCCACTCGACCATCAAAGAAATAAGTGTATGGCTCATAGGTCATACTATGTTGGATATGTGGCAAGTTATCATCATTAATTAATTGCTCTGACACCTCACGACCGATAGATTTCACCCCGTACATAAAGTCTCTCATCAAATCTTTTTGAATGACTAACTCGACTGCAGGTTCATCTTGATCAAATAACGTGTTAATTTGCACACTCAATTCATATTTACCAATCAATTCTTGGCGTAGCTCACGCATTGCCGGCAATACCGTATGTTTAAGGAAGCGTAAAATATCTTTTTCTTGCGTTTGGTTCATCATTTGTTCCAAACGTTCTTTCCATTTATCCCCCGTCCAGAAAATACTGGTTGGATTAACTTTGGTATCAAAATATTTTTTATCCGCACTCAAACCTTTCCATAAACTAAAACACATCAATAACATCAACATCGCGAAAGGTAATGCCACTAATAGCGTCATTGTCTGTAGATTAGCCAAGCCGCCTGATTGCATCAAAACAATGGCGACAGTTGACATTAATACGCCCCACATCACCGCTTGCCAACGTGGTGCAGCAAGACTTTTATCGCGTGATGCAATGTTATTTAATACATAAATGCCCGAATCCGCAGAAGTGATAAAAAATAAAGAAATCACCACCAAACTCACTAAACCCGTCACACCAGAAAGCGGTAAATAATCTAAGAACTTAAAGAGCAACGTTTCAGGCGAAGAAATCATTTGTCCTAACGCACCTGCAGCTTCACCATCATTCAACCAAATGGCTGTATTACCAAATACGGTAAACCACAAGATACCGAACATGCTAGGAATCACCAACACGCCGAAAATAAATTCGCGAATGGTACGCCCTTTCGAAATACGAGCAATAAATAAACCGACAAATGGCGCCCAAGAACACCACCATGCCCAATACAGAATTGTCCAACCGCTAAACCAACTAGTATGTTCTTGTTCATAAACATAGGTTTTGAAACTTAATTTTACTAAGTTGCTAAGATACGTTCCGATGTTGTCGCTAAAAGCGGATAACAAATAAAGTGTCGGTCCCGCCACTAAGACGAAAATCAACAAACAGAAAGCTAATGTTAAATTCAGCTCACTTAAGATTTTTACCCCTTTCCCTACACCAGAAATCGCGGAAAATATCGCTAAACTCATTACCACGGCAATTACGACAACTTGCAAGCTGAAGCTATTTTCGCTAATCCAGCCTAATTGATGTAAGCCTGCACCCAATTGTGATGCACCAAAACCTAATGTTGTGATAACACCAAATAAGGTGGCAAGTAACGCCATAATGTCGATAAGATCGCCTAACTTGCCATTAATACGCTCTTTCAATAACGGATAGAAACAAGAACGTAATGCCAAAGGTAATTTGTAACGGAATCCAAAGTAAGCCAATGCCAACGCAATCGTGCCATACACCGCCCAGGCATGAATTCCCCAGTGGAATAAGGTGTGTAACAAGGCTTCTTGTTGCTTATGCTCTGCGCTGCCTGTGGTAATATCAGATAAGTAATGCGTCAATGGTTCTGCTACACCAAAGAACATCAACCCTACCCCCATACCGGCAGCAAATAACATCGCCAACCAAGACAGAAAACCAAATTCAGGCTCTTCTTCATCATTGCCTAATTTGATATTACCTAGGCTACTGACTGATAAAATGACTAAAAAGCCCAAAAATACTGAGAATGCTAATACGTAAAACCAACTAAAGTTGGCAAAAATGCCCGATTTAGCAGCATTTAATAAAGTTTGTGTTTGTTCAGGTGCGATTAAAATCATCGCGACAAGCAACACCACAAAAAATAACGTTGCACCAATCACTAAAGGATTGAACGACGTTTGCTTTTCCATAAATTTAGATAAAGACAACGCTTCCCCCTTAAAAATTAAGTGAATAAAAATAAAATCAGATTAAATAAAATAAGGCTTTAAGCCCTAAATGGTGAGATGGAACCATCGCAAATGATAGCACGGAGAAGTGCGATTTTGAAGGAAACGCTCAGTAGGATTTGAGTGGATTGTTTCCAAAAGTGCATTTATGGTATAAAAAAATACCAATTATTTCAAATTAGGAAAATATTGATGGTATTTAATTTAAGTCGTATTTTTAACTGATATAATGAATTACAAAACTTGCTCAAACAAGACAGTAAAAGAAAACGTTTTATTTAATGTGTTGTAGATAAAACAATTTCTTAATGCAGCTTCAGTAAGCTTATCAAACGTCTGATCATCTAAATCAGATGAAATAAAAATTTTAATTTTACAATCGGTTATGTGTGGAGGTTCATCATAACCATGCACACCAAGTAAGGTTAAAGGATTGGCGAGGTTGAGCCAAATTTTTCCTTCCATTTCTACAATATCGGCACGTTGTTGAACAAAATGCGCTTTTACACTACTCAAAATGCCAATGCAGTTAAGTCATCGGAGCAAGGGAAAAACTCTACAAACGTCTAGCAAAAATGGTTGAGCATAACTTTACGGAAGCAGAACAACACCATAGACATAGTTATGCCCATTACAGAGGTTCGTCGAAAGTACACATGCAAGCAAGCACAAAATATCAAGAAAATGCCCTTGTGCTATGGGCTTTTTTACGCTTTTTATAATTCAGACTTTATTAATATGAGGTAATGGTAAAAACTCTACGAAACTGACTGCTTGAATGGCAATCTAAAGTGAAATGTAATAGAAAGAGATAAAACGACAAAAAATAAACCCACCTTTACCAGATGGTCTATAAAGTGGGTTTGCCTGAGGTATAAAATCGAGTGTTAAATACGCGCTATTTTCAATATATTTTAGCTTTTATTTTTTAGGTAACGCATCACTAGAAGCATTAAATTTCACATTTGATGAAGTGTAAGCCTCAAAGTGCGGATGTTTTTTCATAAATTTAATGAAACTTTCCGCATCAGGCAAGTAAGTATCAACGCCTTCATATTTCGGATCGTTAAATAATTTACCAAAAGTTTTGTAACCATCTTTACCGCTAGCTACATAAGCATTAGTACCAACGAGATAACGTTTATTATCATCAATTGGTTCCCATTGTTGGGTTTGTTTATTCAATACTTCCACGCTGACTAAACGTTTACCTTCCGCATTTGGTATTTCATTCGCTTCGTAACGAATGCCCGCGCCATAAGGGAATGCCCCTGTAGAACCATCAACTAAAGCAAATTGCATCGCATCTTCAAGCACTTGTTTCACTAACGAACCTTCCATTTTATAGGTATATAACGTATTCCCGAAAGGTAAGAAAGTATAAGCATCATTAAAGGTTACATTGCCTGGTAAAATATCCGCACGAACACCGCCTGCATTTTGAATGGTTAAATCCACTGTTTTGAGTTCGTTATACATTGTTTCTGCAATAAAACGCGTTGCAATAGAACCTTCTGGATTTGAGCCTGCTTTATTTGGGATACGATTTGCTGAACCACCCGGCATTGCAGAACCGGTGATGACGCCAACAATTTCTTGTGCTAAACGATCTTTTTCACTTTTATATTTTGAAATAAGCATGTCTGTTTTTGCATCATGATCATCAAGTGAAATACTCTTCATTGACTTTAAAGTATCAAGCGC
Source organism: Haemophilus sp. HMSC71H05 (assembly GCF_001838635.1). NCBI lineage: Bacteria > Pseudomonadati > Pseudomonadota > Gammaproteobacteria > Pasteurellales > Pasteurellaceae > Haemophilus > Haemophilus sp. HMSC71H05. The sequence continues at coordinate 2,073 of NZ_KV838024.1, read as the reverse complement.
TTTTTTACGTTCATCGCCTGTTAATTCAGTCCATTTACCTTCCGCATTTTTCACTTGAAGTTTATGAGAACTCATTAACACATGAGGAATTTTACGAGTAATAGACGCAATACCTTCAGGACTGAATTTAACACCTAAGTCACCCACAACAGCAGAATAAGCCCAACCTTCCATTACAAATACCGGTTCGCCATTCGGATTTTTAAATTCAAGCGGATATTCATAGATTACTGGAAGTTTTAAACCACGTAATTCATCATTGCCGTATAAATAATGTGAATCCCCAGTAACGATCACATCAATATCATTTACTTTTTGAGCAATTTCGATATTTTTTTCACTTCCTGCATGTGAAAGTAAAATGATTTTATTAATGCCTTGTTGTTTTAGCGCATTTGCCATAATTTGTGCGGTAGCAATTTCATCATAGAACTTCACATCCTTACCTGGTGAAGATGAATTAACCGTTTTATTCACGGTATCTAAACCGATAATGGCAATTTTTTCTCCATCCACAGTGAAAATATCGTAAGGTTTCCATTTGTTATATAAAATTGAATTTTTATCAGGAATAACATTGGCTGAAAGTACTGGAATTTTTAATGGCTCGAGTAGTTTTAATAAACCTTCATTACCCGCGTCAAATTCATGGTTACCCAAAGTAAAATAATGGAAATTACCAGCATTCATGACAGCCGCATCAGCGGAACCGCCAAAAAGTGTGAAATACAGCGTACCGGTAATCGCATCACCAGCATGTAGCACTAATGGATTTTTATACTTTTTACGTAACTCATAAAGTTTTCCATTCACAGCAGAAAAACCGCCAATATCAACCTTTGTTTGTTGACCATTTAGATTAATTCTTGCTTCGTGCGGTTCCAAATAAGAATGGTGGTCGTTAATATGTAAGATACTTAACTCCACAGCTTTATGTGCTTGCGGCGCTTCTTTAGCAAAGGCTGCACCTGAGCAAAGCATTGCTAACGCACTAACTGCAAAGGTAACTGATTTTTTAGATAAAAACATAATGGCTCCTTGTGAGTAAACGGATTAATTTAAGCCTTCAAGCATTGCTTGGAAAGTCTTATAACGAATAGCATAGTTATTGTGTTGAAGATTTTCACGTGCTTGATCTAAATACGAAAAATCATCAACCTCCACCCCTTTAAATTGGCGAGCAAACATCATATTGGCTAGAGCGAGGCGGGGCTTAATTTCAGAAGAAGGGGTTATCAAACTCACTCGATTCTCAGTAATAGAAAAAGTTGTTTGATTAGGAAAATCTTGACGCATCTGTTCAATAATTTTTTGAAATATGCCTTTAGCATCCAAAGACAATAATATAATTTGATCTGGTTTGGCTCCCCGTTCTATTAAAGCCTGAACAAATTGCTCCGAATTATCTGTTTGACGAATATAAATTTTTGCCTGCTCATTCGCTAAAAAAGACACCAGTAAGTTTTTCTTCATTTCCTGAATTAAATTAGCATCGCCAGTATTTATCGGTTCAAAGTATAAATAATCAAGAAATTTAGGGGTGAGATTTTTATCTGTTTTAAAAATGCGAGTGAGGATTTTTTCGCTTATTTGGATCTGATTATCAAGAAATTGGGGAGGTAAAGAAAAAAGTGCGGTGAGTTTTTTCTGTAAAATAGAAATTTGTTGCTTTTCTTGTTTAGCTAAAGCGATTGAAAATTGTTGCTTTAAAGCCTCAGCGGACTCAGTAGATATTGATTGGTGAGAAGACGAAGGAGGACTCGCTATCACAGATTGTTGAATGCCAATACATGACGCTAATCCAAGTAACACAGAATGAAAACTGATTTTCATAATAAACCTCATTTAACTGATATTTTATCAATATAAAATACCGCTTAACGCGTAAACTTGACCTAAAACTATTTGAGAGTTTCTTAGATTATACGTAAAACAAAATTGCATGTGAATGATAATGTTTACTTTTTCAAGAGAATATAACGTACTTATTAGAATGCTCATCCAAAACTTGCAATTTTGCTCAAAAAGTATAAAACTCGCAGGCTTTTTGTCTATATATACAGAGAAAAAAGT
>NZ_KV838023.1:0-137055 GCF_001838635.1 Haemophilus sp. HMSC71H05 | reverse complement strand
CAGATTGTCTGATATATTGTTAAAGAGCAAAAAAATAAATTGGTCGGCGAGATAGGATTTGAACCTACGACCCACTGGTCCCAAACCAGTTGCGCTACCAAGCTGCGCTACTCGCCGTCAGATTTCTCAACAATGAGAAGATGGGGTGGCTAATGGGATTCGAACCCACGACAACTGGAATCACAATCCAGGGCTCTACCAACTGAGCTATAGCCACCATTGATTAGTTGTTCATCGCATTGACTTTCTGGCGCGCTCGACAAGATTCGAACTTGCGACCTTTGGCTCCGGAGGCCAACGCTCTATCCAACTGAGCTACGAACGCGTTACTGCGTCGTTGCAGGGGCGTATATTAATGATTTCCCAATATCTTGTCTAGCACTTTTTTGAAAAAAAATATCAAAAGATAAATTTTTGTTCAATTTGTATAGAATTTATTATGTATTCGTTTATTTTTAATGCTAAAACGTAAAAAAGGATAGCAAATTGCTATCCTCTTTATTTAAATTATTGCTTGTTACGACGTGCGCGACGTTTCATTCTTCGTACCCAACGGGTGATTTTCCATGCTTTTGTAATTGAATAAGCATAGAGGAAGAATAATACAATAAACGCAATAAACATTGCCCATTCATTAATATAGAAGACTTCGCCTAAGATCCCGATTGTCGCACAAATTGCCGCAAAGAAGGTAATTAATAAAAAGGCTTGGCGAGAGGTTAATCCTGCACGAACCATTAAGTGATGCACGTGTAAGCGATCTGGACGGAATGGACTTTTTCCTTTACGTAAGCGACGATAAATAATTGCCACCATATCAATTAAAGGAACAGCAATAATCCAAAGTGCGGTCACTGGATTCATTGGATGTCCTTTTCCTTGCGTACTTAAAAGCAAAATCCAAATAATAGTAAAGCCGATTAAAGTACTTCCTGCATCCCCCATGAACACTTTATATTTTGGTCCTAATGGAATGCCTAAATTTAATAATAGATAAGGCAAAATCGCGACAATTAAGGCAAAACTCCAATATGCCATATCCATCTGTCCATCACGGAACATTAAAATACCAATGGCAGCAAAGGAAACAATTGATAATCCACCCAATAATCCATCGATACCATCAATCATATTAAAGGCATTAATAATCGCAATTGTCGCAAATACGGTAATAATCAATCCAATAGAACCAAGTGTTAATTGGAATGGTCCGAGAATCTGGCCTAAATGATCTAAATAAACATTACCCAAGTCGATCATTAAAATAGCAAGCACAGCTTGAATTCCTGCACGCAAGAAGGGGCTAATATCGAAGCGGTCATCTAAGATACCAATTGCAAGTAAAACAAAAATACTGAATATATAAAGATAAGGTAAACGAAGTTGATCCCACTCCATTAAATAATAGCAAAGGTTTCCCATAAAAAGAGAAACACCGCCAATGAGCGGAATCGCACCTTGGTGACGTTTACGATAATTTGGCTTATCAACCAAACCAATTTTATTCGCAATTGGTCGCATGACAATTAAGGTTAAAAATGCCCCTAAAAAAGTGACGAAAAGACTTAGCATAGTTTTTATCCTAAAATTTTTTTGCAAAGGATAACATAAAGAAAAATCAGCACACAAAGATTTTTCTCAAATTCAGTTTTTTAGTACAATATGACCACTTTTAATATAAGGATTAAAAATCATGACAAAATCAACCGCACTTTTCTCTCGTGCACAAGAAGTTATTCCTGGTGGCGTAAACTCTCCTGTTCGTGCCTTTAAAGGCGTAGGTGGTACACCTGTATTTATTCAAAAAGCCAAAGGCGCTTACATTTATGATACCGAAGGCAAACAATATATCGATTATGTAGGTTCTTGGGGGCCAATGATTTTAGGTCATAACCACCCTGCTATTTTAGATGCTGTATTAAAAGCAGCTGAGAATGGTTTGAGCTTTGGTGCACCAACCCCCTCTGAAATTGATTTAGCGGAATTAGTCTGTGAAATTGTGCCATCTATTGAAATGGTTCGTATGGTGAGTTCGGGTACTGAAGCAACTATGACTGCAATTCGTCTCGCGCGTGGTTATACCAATAGAAGCAAAATCTTAAAATTTGAAGGTTGTTACCACGGCCATTCTGATTCACTTTTAGTAAAAGCAGGATCAGGCGCATTAACACTTGGTCAACCAAGCTCACCAGGTGTACCTGAAGATTTTGCAAAACACACTTTAACAGCAGAATATAACAATCTTGATTCAGTTAAAAAACTATTTGAAGAATTCCCTAACGATATCGCTTGTGTGATTATTGAACCTGTTGCAGGCAACATGAACTGTGTTCCACCAAAAGAAGGATTCTTACAAGGCATTCGTGAAATTTGTGATCAATATGGTGCACTTTTCATTATTGACGAAGTCATGACAGGTTTCCGTGTTTCACTTGCAGGCGCACAAGCTTATTATGGTGTAACACCGGATCTCACCACATTAGGTAAAGTCATTGGTGGCGGTATGCCAGTGGGTGCAGTGGGTGGTAAAAAAGTAATTATGCAACACCTTGCACCGACCGGTCCAGTTTACCAAGCGGGTACCCTTTCAGGTAACCCGATTGCAATGGCGGCAGGTTTAGCTTGTTTAACTGAATTGAAAAAAGATGGTAACGAACAACATCTTGCAGAATTAACCACTAAACTTTGTGATGGCTTAAAAGCATTAGCCCAAAAACACAATGTGCCATTCGTGATAAATCATGTAGGCGGAATGTTTGGTATTTTCTTCACTGACCAAAAACAAGTGACCTCTTATGCAGAAGTCATGAAATGTGATACCGAAAAATTCAAAGTGTTCTTCCACAAAATGCTCGATCAAGGCGTTTACCTTGCGCCTTCTGCTTTTGAAGCGGGCTTTATGTCTTTAGCTCATACAAATGAAGACATTGAAAAAACACTTGCTGCCGCAGATATTGCATTTGCAGCAGTTGCTTAAAACATAAAAAGTGCGGTTAAATTTAACCGCACTTTTTTATTTCATATTATAAACGTTCATAGAGCACGTTTTCTAACAATCCCCTTTCTTCTTCTGTTAATGCGATTCCTTTTTCATTTGTCAAAATGAAGAAGTCTTCGGCTTTTTCCCCTACTGTCGTAATTTTTGCATTACAAAGATTGAGTTTTAACTCGGTAAAAATTTGACTGATTTGAGCCAATAAACCGGGTTTGTCTAAAGCAACGATTTCTAACTCCGTATGCTCTTTTTTGGTTTCTTTCAAAAAACGTACATCAGTTTTTACGGTAAAATGTTGCAACTGTCGATTATTTGCAAAAGACACAGATGGCAATTTTTCACCTAATAAAACAGAGGTTAATACTGCTTCTAATTCTCGGCGACGTTCTGAACGAACCAATTCACCATTTAATTCTGTGATGATAAAGCTGTCGAATACATACCCATCATCCGATGTTAAAATTTGGGCATCATGAATACTGAATTTTTTCGCCCCAATAGTTGAGACCACTTTATTAAATAAATTGGCTTGATCAGGACAATAAACAAAAATTTCTGTTCCACCAGAAGAAAAACGGTTACTGATTTTAACCAGTACTTCACCATCAAATTCAGCTAATAACTCTGTATGCCACGCAATTTGTTTTGGGCTATTTCGTAAAAAATAATCATCAGGACAACGTTGCCAGAGTGCTAAGATTTTTTCTTCCGATAATTCTGGTTGATCTTCGGATAAAATTGCCAGCGCCAATTGGCGATTTTCAAGGATCTTTTCTTTATTATCTAATAATAAATTCATCCCTTGTCGGAATTGTTGCGACGTATAATCGTATAAAGAGGCAAAAAGAGAACGTTTCCAGCTATTCCACAAGGTACTGTTTGTTGCACAAATATCGGCAACCGTCAAACAAGTGAGATAATCTAAACGCACATGATTTTGTACACTTTCCGCAAAGCTCATCACAACTTCTGGATCATGAATATCTCGACGCTGTGCAGTGATTGACATGAGCAAATGCTCTCTCACTAGCCAAGCCATCGTTTCAATTTCTCGACGATCAAAGCCATGCAAACGAGCAAATTCAGCGATATCTTCAGCCCCTAACTCTGCATGATCCCCTCCTCGACCTTTCGCAATATCATGGAAAAGTGCGGCAACATAAAGCAAAGTGCGATCAGAAATTTGACTAAATATTTGATGGCAAATGGGATGGGATTCTGCTTCGTCTTCAGCTAAGAAACTCTCCAATTTCAACATCACTCGCAAGGTATGCTCATCCACGGTGTAAATATGGAAGAGATCAAATTGCATCAAACCTTCAATTCCCTGCCATTGTGGCAAATAAGCCGTTAACACACCATATTGGTGCATTGGGAGAAATGCTCGCTGAATGGCTTTCGGTTGATTAAATAAACGAATAAATTTCTCTCTTGCTTCAGGAATATCACATAATTTCTGTGTCAAGCTTTCCAACGCAATCTGAAGTTGGCGTAATGTTGATGAATGAATTTCGGCTTGTTCATGCTGCGTTAGATAGAAAAAAAGATCCAGAATACGATCGGGATAACGTAAAAACAGATCGTCTTTACGTAAACACAAACTTTGATTTACTAGCTCAAAATTATCATCCAAAGGATGAATAGAAACCTCGCCATCCGTTGATAAAAAATGTTCTTTATAATGCTTAATCAGGATATCAGTTAAACGAGAAATTGTGCGTAACGCTTGGAAAAAACGTTTCATCATTTTTTCAACACCACGGTTTCCGTCGCCTTCAAAACCAAGCATCTCGCTCACTTTAATTTGACGATCAAACAACAAGCGGTTGTCATAACGTTTTAAAATCAAGTGTAAAGCAAACCGCACTTTAAATAAAAATTCTTGGCTTTCTAATAATTGTTGGTGTTCTGATGGATAAATAAAGCCGCTTTCCAAAATGCCATCAAGGGTCATTTCTCCGGTATGGCGTAGTGCGATCCAATATAAAAGGTGAAGATCCCGCAAACCACCTGGGCTGTATTTTAAATCAGGTTCTAGATTATAGCTGGTGTTGTGATAGCGCTGATAACGTTCAATTTGTTCTTGTACTTTTGCGTCAAAGAATGGTTTTACCGCCCAAAAATCTGGCTTTTTCAATATTTCCCCTAAAGCATTAAAAAGGGATAAATCACCCGATAAATAACGAGATTCAAGCAAATTGGTGGCAATAGTAATGTCCTGTTTGCCTTCCTTTTCACATTCTTCTAAAGAACGAACACTATGCCCTACGTCAAATCCACAATCCCACAAGAACTGCACAAATTGAGCAATTTTTTCTTCCGTTTCAGACTCTCTTTCTTCTTTTGAAAGAATAAGAACATCCAAATCAGATAAAGGAAAGATTTCTTGTCTGCCATAACCACCTACTGCAACTAAGGTGAGATTAGCTTTATCTAATTTAAATTGCAGCCAAAGCTGTTTTAACAAATCATCACAAAACTGTGTACGGTTAGCAATCAGCTCAAAAACGGAATAATCAGTAAAGTGCTGACGTTCAAATTCCTTCAAATTTTCACGCTGAATTTTGACCGCACTTGGCATGAGTGGAGAGTCGAAATGATAAGGAAAAAGCATAGGTATTCCACAAACAAAACAATTATAAAAAAAGCCCACTATCGTAGGCTTTTAGCTGAACTTAAAGGTTATTCATTATACGTTGAATTCGACCTTCCGCAATTTCTTCATCACGAATAGTCATCACTTCACAACCAGTTTCTGTCACAACAATTTGGTGTTCATATTGTGCAGAATGGCTACGGTCTTTAGTTTTTACCGTCCAACCATCGCCCATAATGCGTACTTCTTTTTTACCCGCATTAATCATTGGCTCAATGGTGAATACCATACCCGGTTTTAAAACCACACCGCCGTCATCAGCATAATAGTGTAAGACTTGCGGTTCACAGTGGAATTCAGTTCCCACGCCGTGACCACAATACTCACGAACCACGCTAAATCCTTGGCTTTCAGTATATTTTTGTACCGCTTTACCAATTTCGTTTAAACGAATACCCGGCTTAACCGTACGTAATCCCACATAAAGCGCTTCTTGTGCTGCTTCAACCAATTTTTGGCTACGAATATTGGTTTCACCCACGATATACATCTTCGAATTATCACCGAAATAACCGTCTTTAATCACAGTCACATCAATATTGACAATATCACCACGTTTTAATTTTTTATCATCGCTTGGAATACCATGGCAAACCACTTCATTTATAGAAATACAGGTTGCTTTCGGAAAACCATGATAATTTAAGCACGCAGGAATCACTTTTTGTACATTCACCATATAATCGTGACAAATGCGATCCAATTCACCTGTAGTCACCCCTTCTTTGACATAAGGTTCGATCATGACCAAAACATCAGACGCTAATTTACACGCTTCACGCAACTTAACAATTTCTTCTTCAGTTCTTAATGGAATGCCCATTATTTCTCCTTATTTAATTCTGATTTATTCGCATATAATAGCACTAATTCCGTGAAAAATCTTGAATGAATTAACAGGTTATTAGATAATACAAGGATTATTTTTAGGAAAGTGGGGATAGAGATATGTCAGATTTAGATATGGCCGTACCGCTAACTTTTACTGATGCGGCAGCCAATAAAGTAAAAAGTTTAATTAGCGAAGAAGAAAACAACGAATTAAAATTACGTGTTTATATTACCGGTGGCGGTTGCAGCGGTTTCCAATACGGTTTCACCTTTGACGATAAAGTCAATGAAGGTGACCTAACCATTGAAAAAGGCGGTGTGCAATTAGTGATTGACCCAATGAGTTTACAATACTTAATTGGCGGCACCGTGGATTACACTGAAGGCTTGGAAGGTTCTCGTTTTGTGGTGAACAATCCAAATGCAACCAGTACCTGTGGTTGCGGTTCTTCATTCAGCATCTAACATGGATTTTCAATTTACCCATTATCTAGGCAATGTACATGCTAAATGTTCGATGGAACACATTGCCCTAGCCAATTGGTTTAATTCAGAAGTGCGGTCAAATCCTCAAGCGTTTTTGACCGCACTTTCTGCCTGTGAGCTAATTAAAAATAATGATGAAGTCACGCTGATTGGTTCTGAATACACGCTTTTTATCAATACCGATGAAGTGATGATTCGCGCCAATAATCTTGCAATTGAAACAGATGAAATTTTAGAAGACGACTTCCATTATTATGATGAAGAAAGTATCGCTTTCTGCGGTACAACAGACTTCATTCACTTTCTTAATGCCTATTTTGAATTTATTGCTTAACCTCATTCTCTGAAGCTAACTATTATGTCGGAAACGGAAAACACCTCATCAGAACAACAAGAAACACAAGTGCCAGATAAGCGCCGTTCTTGTAAAATCTTTTTAGCTAAAGCAGCCTTTACTTTAGGGACGCTTGCCGTATTTTATGGTGGCTATTTAGACTGGCAAATTCGCTCCAAAATGGATGGCCAAATTTGGCGTTTACCGGCAGAAGTGTATAGTCGTTTAGAAAGCGTAAAACTTTCTGATAGCCTTTCTTTTGACGAAGTGATTCAAATTTTACTCGATAACGAATACCGTCAAACCACAATGATTGCAGCACCGGGTGATTTTAAACTCGAAGAGGATACCATCGTATTACTTCGTCGCGCATTCCCTTATCCTGACAAGCCTGAGCCACAACGTGTATTACGTTTACGTTTTACAGATAACAAACTTTCTCGTATTGAAGATTTAGTCAACGTAAAAGCGGTTGATGAATTCCGTCTCGCACCTAAATTAATTGCAATGTTGGAATCAGATAATGAAGATCGTTTAGCCATTCCGTTACAGCAATACCCTCGTTTACTCATTGATGCCTTATTACTCACAGAGGATCGCCGTTTTTATGAGCATAACGGGATTAACCCTATCGGTATTATGCGTGCAATGATTGCCAATATTAAAGCCGGTCAAACGGTTCAAGGCGGCAGTACACTCACTCAGCAATTAGTTAAAAATCTATTTTTATCCAGCGAACGTTCTCTGACACGTAAAGCCAATGAAGCCTTAATGTCATTGGTATTAGATTGGCGATATGATAAAAACCGTATCTTAGAAACCTATCTGAACGAGATTTACCTTGGTCAAAATGGTGATATTCAAATTCACGGTTTTGCGTTGGCGAGCCAATTCTATTTTGGTCGTTCTATCCGTGAAATTAGCCTAGACCAAATTGCCCTTTTAGTTGGCATGGTGAAAGGACCATCCCTTTATAATCCATGGCGAAATCCACAATATGCACTCGATCGCCGAAATGTGGTGTTAAAACTGATGCTTGATCATCAAATGATTGGAGATGAGTTATATGAGATGTTGAGTAAACGTCCATTAGGTGTGCAAGCTAAAGGTCAAATTTCACGTAAATATCCTGCTTTCATCCAAACATTGCAAGCCGATCTTCGCCGTCAATTAGGGGAAAACAAAACGTCTGCACTACTTGGTGCGCGAATTTTCTCCACCATGGATTTAAAACAACAGGCACAAGCTGAAAATGCCGTAGTGAATACGGTCAATCAATTGCAAGTACAAACTAAAAATCCACATTTAGAAGGTGCAATGATTGTCGCGGATTATCACTTAGGTGAAATACGTGCGGTTGTCGGTGGATTACAAACAGAATATGCCGGATTTAACCGTGCCTTAATGTCAAAACGTCAAATTGGTTCTTTAGTAAAACCATCCATTTATTTGACCGCACTGATGAATCCGGAACAATTCCGTTTAAATACACCAATTCAAAACCAACCAATCACGATTTATGTTAAAGGCAGCCAACCTTGGCAGCCTCGTAACTACGATCGTAAATATAGCGGTTCGGTGATGCTAATGGATGCCCTAGCTCGCTCGCTGAATATTCCAACGGTAAATATTGGAATGAAAGTCGGTTTAAGCAAAGTGATCGATACGCAAAAAGCCATGGGTTGGGATAATGTAGCCATTCCAAAAGTGCCTGCGACCTTACTCGGTTCTTACAGTATTTCACCTTATGATGTGACCAAACTCTATCAAACCATTGCAAATCAAGGTGGCAAAATTGAGTTAAGTACCATTCAAAGCATTGCTGATCGCCAAGGGAATATTATTTACGAACACAATACCGTGCCGGATCAAGTGGTGCCGAGAGAAGCAGCGTATCAAACCTTGTATGCGATGCAACAAACCGTAGAACGTGGTACCGCGCGTAGTTTACAAAATGATTACGCGGATCTTCGTCTTGCGGGTAAAACGGGGACCACCAATGATGCCCGTGATACGTGGTTTGTGGGTATTGATGGTAAAAATGTTAGCACCATTTGGTTAGGTCGTGATGATAACGGTGAAACCAAATTGACGGGTGCCTCAGGTGCATTACAAATCTATAAAGATTATTTAAACCGTGTGGTTATTGAAAAACTGAAACTCGGACAACCTTCTACGATTAAATGGGTTGGTATCAATGCTTATGGCAGTTGGAGCTGTGGTAGTAATCGAACAATTCCAGTTTGGGCAAATAAAGATCAAAACTTCTGTGCGTCTGCGCAAACAACGAGTACGGCGACAGCTACCGCTGCACAAACTACGCAATCGCCACAACCTGAACAACCAGAATCATCAAAACAAGAAAGTGTATGGGATGTGTTAGATAATAAAGCGCCTATTGAAGAAGCGGCACCCGCTCAATAAACTCGCTTATTTTTGACCGCACTTTTATATCTCCATAAAGCGCCTAACAAGGGCGCTTTATTCTTTTGAGCATAAAATAACCATCTAGGACGTCTACCTCTCGTGAATTTTTTGATCTACATCACAAAAATTAGAATTATTTATTGTCATTTCACTGATATCAAAGGATAATTATAAATAGGAATTAATTTCATTTAAGGTAATGAGGTAAATAGACGATGCGATTCCGTTCTATTCGATTTTTCTTTTTAATTTTTTCACTCGCCTTTTCTTCTTCACTCTTTGCGCAAGACAACTACCAGCAGTGGGTTAATGATATTACGTCCCGCTTAGACAAAACCGCTCAACTTGTCCAGCAAGGTAATACGGATGATGCGCGCACTGAAGTGCAAATGGCTTATTTTGAAGTGTTTGAAAATCTAGAAGGTCCGATTCGTATCAATTTCTCAGCACAAAAAAGCTACCAAATGGAAGCGACTTTTGGCGAGATCCGTAAAATGATCGGTGAAGGCAGTTCACAACAAGAGATTCAGGCTAAAATCGATCAGCTCAAAAAAGAATTACAAGAAGTGTTACCATCATTGATTAAAGGTCATCAGCTCAATGCCGATGGTCAACATGGTGTTTATGATAATCAAGAGATCGCCCCTTATTGGCAACAAAGTTTTAAAACCATTGATGATTTGCTCGCTCAAGGGCTTGAAGCGTATCAAAATGGTGATCTCGATAACGCAAAAAAATTGTTCCAGAAAGCGCAGTACGATGGCTATAAAAATTCAGAAATGGAAATGTCCATTCGCCAAAATCGCTCTGCAGAAACTTCAGCAGCGATTAATCAACAGTTTTACAACATCATTCGTTTAAGTGAACAAGCCGATCAAATCACAGAAATTGGCTATCAAAGTACGCAATTGTTACAAGATATTGAAGAAAACTTGCCTAACCTGCCAACGACACGTGAAGAACAAAATGTTCAATCCAATGCCGCGCAGCAAGCAACAGATAATCAACAAGAGCAAGATTGGAGCAAGATTAAACAAGAGATCAACCAACGTATTCAACAAGCTATTGCGCTCTATCAACAAGGCGAAAGTAAAAAAGCAATTCTTTCTGTACAAAACACCTATTTTGATGTGTTTGAAAGCAGTGGTATGGAAAACAAAATTGGCTCTCGTGATAGCAACTTTAAAGCGGAACTTGAAGGCTACTTTACCCGTTTAGTCAGCTTAATGAAAGCTGAACAAGGTGATAAGTTACAAGCACAAGTTGATGGCTTAGACCAGAATCTAACTAAAGCGGTTGAAATGTTACAGGGCGGAGAACAAAGCGATTGGTCTATGTTCTTATATAGCCTTTTAATCATTCTTCGTGAAGGTTTAGAAGCCTTATTAATTGTTGCGGCTATCGTGACTTACTTAATTAAAAATAATCACCAAGATAAACTACCGGTTATTCGTCAGTCTGTTTATGTGGCGCTAATTGCCAGTGTGGTTACCGCATTTATCTTCCAACTTATCTTTGAAAACTCCGGTCAAAACCGTGAATTGCTCGAAGGCTTCACGATGATTTTTGCCGTAATCATGCTCTTTATGATGAGTTACTGGTTATTGTCCAAAGTCGAAGCACAAAACTGGAAACGTTATTTAGAAGGTAAACTCTCAACTGCCCTCACTACTGGCTCACTCATTGGCTTATGGCTTACCAGCTTCTTAGCCGTGTATCGTGAAGGGGCGGAAACCGTATTGTTCTACTATGCCCTCGTGGGTGATGCGAAAAGTGCGGTCAGTTTTATCTATCTTTTCGCAGGTATCATTGTCGGTGTAATTATTCTCACCATTTGCTACTTCGTGATGCGTTATACCGTGGTGAAATTACCGCTTAAACCATTCTTTATGTTCACGGGTTCTTTTATGTATTTAATGGCCTTTGTATTCGCCGGTAAATCTGTTTTAGAACTCATTGAAGGCAAACTTTTCGAGCCAACGCTGATTAGCGGTGTGCCTGAAATTTCGTGGTTAGGTATTTATCCTTATATGGAAACCCTAATCCCACAAGCAATCTTACTCATCGCAGCCGTATTTGCTCTGTTTATTATGAAATATCAAAGCAAAAAAGCCGCGTAATACCCAACAATCCTTTAGGAGAAAAACAATGAAAAAAGCACTTTTAGCAACAGCATTATTTGCGGGTATTTTTACCGCGTCTACTGCAAACGCATTCCAAGAGTATCCAATCGGTGAAGCAGTAACCATGAATGAAATGGAAATTGCGGCGGTTTACCTCAAACCAATCGATATGGAACCTCGTGGTATGGGTTTACCTGCTGCGAAATCAGATATCCACTTAGAAGCGGATATCCATGCAGTAAAAGGTAACAAAAATGGCTTTGGTGACGGTGAATGGATGCCTTACTTAACCATCAACTATACTTTAGTGAATACCGATACTGGTGAAAAACAAGAAGGTACTTTCATGCCAATGGTAGCAGGTGACGGCCCTCACTACGGTGCAAACGTGAAAATGATGGGCGTGGGTAACTACAAATTAACTTACCACATCGATCCTCCATCAAAAGCAGGTATGCACCGTCATACCGACTCTGAAACGGGTGTAGGTCGTTGGTGGAAACCATTTGATGTAAGCTATGAATTCAAATTCACTGGCATCAAATAATCTAAGGTAAACATCGATTTTACCGACTTGCCTTCCCTTGTAATTCAGGGGAAGGCAATAGCATTTCATTTAACCTTAAAATATCGTCTGTTTTATCCTATTAAGTGGTCAAACTATGAATTATTTTTTTACTTTCCTACTTCAAGCACTTTTGCCTTTTTCATTATTGCTCGGTGTTTATCACAGTAAACAATCTTCTGTAAGTGCAAAAAAAATAATTTGGCTTAGCCTATTCGGTTTTATTGCCGGTATCGCACTTCGTCTTAGTTTACCTGCGGGACAAATCACTAATTTAATCGTCAATGCGGTAATATTGGTGCTATTGATTATCTTTGCCTTATGTTTAATTTTCGGCAAAGGTCGCTTACCTGCCTTTTGGCAAACCGTGTTAATGCTCATCGCAGGCAGTTTCTGGGCAAAAGATCCTAACATTACTGCCCTCGTTTCTACTGATGTTATCAATACCGATTCGATCTTACATATAAGTGCGGTCATTTTTGCCTTTGTTTTTTGTTTATGCTTACAAGGCTGGATCGATTTACTTCTAAAACAAGCGGGAAAAACACAACAAAAATCAACCGCACTTTTAAAAGGTGCCATTAGCCTTCTCTTAGCTTGCTTGCTTGTTCCACTTATTGGTGAACTCTTATTGATTTTAATGAAACTTCAGGTACTTGAGCTTACCAAGCCTCGTTTAAGTTTTGTTGCGAAATCAGGCGAAATCACTCGTTGGTTAAATTACATTTGTGCAGCATTGCTCTTCGTTGTACTTGCCATCTTTTATGGCAAAATTCATTTATCACGCAAGCAACAAGTTAATGCCACACAAGAACCCATTGAAAAACGCCAAAAATTAGCTGCATTACGTACGTCCTCTCACCTACTCGGTTGGGGATATTTAGCTTTAGCAATTATTTTTGCTACACAACTTTATTGGGAGCAAATTGCCTCTCGTCCACCACAACTTTCAGAAGCAATTCCTCTGACCTTAGATGAAAAGCAACAAGTCCATATTCCAATTGAACAAGTAAAAGACGGTAAATTACACCGTTTTGTCTGGATTGCTGATGATGGTAAAGCTGTGCGTTTCTTTGTTATTAATCGTCAGCCGGATAAATTGAGCCTAGCAGCGGTATTTGACGCCTGCTTGCTTTGTGGTGACCAAGGTTATGTGATGGAAGGTAACCAAGTCGTTTGTGTTGGCTGCGGCGTACATATGTTTATTCCATCTATTGGCAAACCAGGTGGCTGTAATCCAGTGCCGATTGAAGATTGGCAACAAACTGAGACTGAAATTCTCATTAATCGAGCCAGCTTAGAAGAAGGGTTAAATTTATTTAGCACGATTGTTGAAATCGATGTAAAAGATCCGATTAGTGGCACTCAAATGAAAAATACTAAAACTGAGCACAAATATAATTACGAAGGTAAAACTTACTTCTTTGAAAGTGAGAAAAATCTTGATTTATTCCGTGATAACCCTGAAAAGTATTTAGGTAAGGGAGAATAATGCTAGCAAGAATGTTATTCCAATCTTGGCGTTTTAGCATAAAACGTAAGTTTTTAGCAGTGGTAACTATTTTCTTAGCGGCGGGATTAGTCTCTGCGCTATTAGCTGTTTCTATTGACATCGGCGACAAAATGGCGAAAGAGCTCAAGTCTTACGGTGCCAATATTTTAGTCGAACCTGCGAGTAATGCCGCCTTGCCTGATGAGCTCAGTCACAACACTGATTTAAGTAGCCAAGATTTCCTCGATGAAAAAGAGCTTCCTAACATTAAAGATATTTTCTGGCGAAATAATATCGTAGGTTTTGCCCCCTTATTAAGTGCAGATGTAAAAGCTGAAATGCTTTCCGAAAAAACTCACGATAAATCAACCGCACTTGGACAAATTAATGTGCTTGGTACATTTTTCGATCACAACATTCCTGTACCAGATGAAGATGATTACCACACTGGACAAAAAATTATTAGTCCTTATTGGCATGTGCAAGGGGAATGGGTCAACGATCTTGAAACACCTGAAGGAGAATTTATTCCTGCATTGATTGGTGAGCAATTGGCTCAACGAACTGGCTTAAAACAAGGTGATAAAATCCAGCTTCGCTATCAAAATAATGAGCTAGATAATCAAAGTGCGGTTGAAATTACCGGTATTTTATCCACGGGTGGGACTGAAGATAATCAATTAGTCATGCCGCTCAACGCTGTGCAAAAATTACTGGGCTTAGAAGGAAAAATTCAATCAGTTAAAGTCTCTGCGCTTACCGTACCTGAAAATGATCTTTCTCGTAAAGCCCGTGCTAATACCGATGCATTGGATGCGGAAGAGTACGATCGTTGGTATTGTACGGCTTATGTCTCGTCTATTTCACACCAATTAGAAGAAGCTATCTCAGGCGCTATTGTTCGCCCAATTTGGCAGGTTGCGGCTTCAGAAGGTGTGGTCATTGGTAAAATCCAGTTATTGCTTGCTGTCGTGACTCTCGCCGCTTTAATCGCGGCAGCTATGGGGATTGCCTCATTAATGAGTACAGGGATCATTGAGCGTTCAAAAGAAATTGGTTTAATGAAAGCGTTAGGCGCATACCAATGGCAAATCTCGTTATTGTTTTATTGCGAAGCCATTATCAGTGCCTTAATTGGTGGTTCGCTTGGTTGTATTGCTGGTTGGGGCTTAGCAAGATTTATTGGATCTGCGCTATTTGGCGTTCCGCTCAGTTTTGCTTGGATTGTCATCCCTTGCGTATTGATGCTGTCTATTTTAATTGCTGTAGTGGGTACTTGGTTCCCTGCTCATCGTATTGCCAAACTTTACCCTGTGGAGGTGCTCTATGGCCGCCAATAAAAGTATGTTTTGGCGTTTAATCTTCCAAGCATTACGCCTACGTTTACAACGAGTATTTATTATCTTCTCCGCCCTGACTGTTGGTGCGTCCATTGTGACGGCAATGGCTGCGGTCTATTTCGATATTAATACCAAAATGAGTCAAGAGCTCCGTACTTTCGGGGCAAACTTTTACATCGGTGCAGCCAATGGTGGATTGATGAAAGAACGCCAATTAAAGCAAATTCTGCACAATGCACCGGATAATTTCATTACCGCTGCCAGTCCTTATTTATATGGTGTTGCGCGAAGTGATTTAGAAAAAATCGTGATTATGGGCGTCTGGTTTGAAGATATGCATGTGCTTGCACCTTATTGGCAAATTACCGGCTCAGCCATTAATGTGAATTTTGATGACCGCAATGCCATGATTGGTAAAACCTTAGCGGAACGCCTTAATTTAGGTGTTGGAAGTAAATTAACTCTGTCTAAAAATGCAGTCGAAAAACATGAATTCACGATAAAAGGTATTGTTGAGGCAGGTGATGCCACTGACAACATGCTGATCGTGAATTTAGAGTTTGCCCAAAATTGGTTGGATAAAGAAGGATTAGCAAATAACGCCTTACTCAATGTAAAAAATGAACAAGGTAATGTCGCACAATTTGCCCAGGACATTATGCAACATCAACCTGATCTGACTGCTCGACCAATTCGAAAAGTCTCTGCTTCTGAAGGGCAGATTTTAGATAAAATCAAAGGATTGATGGGCTTAATTTCATTGGTCATTTTGATTCTCGCCACCCTTTGTGTTAACACCACATTGATTGCGATTGTTGGTGAGCGAGCAAAAGAATTTGCACTACAAAAAGCCTTAGGTGCCAAACAAAGTGACATCATTAAACAGATTAGTACCGAGATTCTGATCATTGCACTTTGTGCAATTGTCGCGGGCCTGATTTTCGGCTACATCTTGGCTCAATTACTTGGATTAACCGTATTTAAATCTTATATTGATATGCGTCTACCGGTTATTCCAATTACTATCGTCTTATCGTTATTGGTTGCCTTTATTGCGGTGATTGTACCAACCAAACGAGCTTTAAATATCCAAACCGCAAATGTATTAAAAGGGGAATAAAATGAGTGAATTTGTAATTGAAACGCAACATTTATATAAACGATTCGGGCAAGTCACCGCTTTAGAAGATATTAATATTCAAATTCGCCAAGGTGAATTTATTGCGATAATGGGTGCATCAGGTTCCGGTAAAACCACGCTGATGAATATTCTGACCGGCTTAGATACGGCTAGTGAAGGTAAAGTCATTCTAGATGGTGTCGATGCGGCACAATTGGATGAAATCGGTCGTCAGCGTTTCCGTGCAGAAAAAATTGGTCTAGTCTTCCAGCAATTCCATTTAATTCCTTATTTGACCGCACTTGAAAATGTGATGCTGGCTCAGCACTATCACAGTGTGATTGATGAAGCAGCGGCTAAAGCGGTACTCGAACAAGTGGGATTGGGTCATCGTATAGATCACCGTCCAAGCCAACTTTCTGGGGGGGAACAACAACGGGTATGTATTGCTCGCGCGTTGGTGAACCAACCACCAGTCATTTTTGCCGATGAACCAACAGGTAACCTCGACGAAAAAAATGAAGCGCTTGTACTAGATTTACTACAAGAGTTAAATCGCCAAGGGAGAACGATTGTGATGGTGACACACAATCCAGAATTGGGTGAGTTAACCGATCGTGTTATTTATCTCCATCACGGAAAATTTGTAAAAGAGGACATTAATGAAAAATAAACTCGTAAAACTACTCGCAATAAGTGCGGTCATTTTCGGCAGTGTTTCTTGTAAAGATGAAGTCGCTGCAATTGGTCAAAAAGCACCAGACATCGCTGCCTATGATTTACAAGGTAAAGAAGTGAAACTTGATGATTGGAAAGGCACTCGCTTACTGACATTCTGGTCTGAAACCTGTGGACGATGTGTCGCAGAATTAAAAGAGTTCGAAAAATTGGCCGAAGCTAATCCAGATAAAGTTCAGCTTATCGCCATTAATGTGGATGGAGATAAAGTGGATACCAGAGCCGTGGTCGCCAAACGTCAGCTTACGTTGCCGGTTATCAAAGACCAATTAAAAATCACAGCAGAACGTTATCAACTTATCGGTACGCCAACAAGTTTTGTGATTACACCTGAAGGTAATATTCAGGCTAAATATGAAGGCGCAATTCCCGCAGAAGATTTAGATAAATTATTTAAAGGCTAGCCAAAATGAAAAAACGAATTTACTTACTCTCTACACTTTTACCCGTTTTAGGCTTTTTATTTGCCCCTCCTGCCCTTTCTGCCGAAGCTGACTTAGTGAAAGCGGAAAAGGTATATAAACGCTCTTGTGCAACTTGTCATGGGAAACAAGGCGAAAAACCAGCAATGGGTGAGTCAAAAATTATTAATCAACTAAAACCAGAAGAAATTTCAACCGCACTTTCAGAACGAAAAGCAGGAAATATTCCTAGTGCAGGAAGCCCTGCAAAACAACGTTTAAGTGAGCAAGATATTCATGATTTAAGTGAATATATTCAAACACTAAAATAGTTTTTGAATTTTTTTTAAACTAATTCTAAAATATACGGTCTTAGAAGGGGCTTAGTTTTACAAGCTAAGAAATTTTTATTATATCAATAAAGGATTTTTTATGAACAAATTCACTAAAATCAGCGCAACTGCATTATTTGCATTATTCTTAACTGCTTGTGATAAACCAGCAGATAAACCAGCTCCAGCGAAACCTGAAACTACTCAGCCTGCGCCAGAAGCTAAACAAGAAGCAGCAAAACCAGCTGAAGCGGCTAAACCTGCTGAAGCTACACCAGCTCAAGAACAAGCTGACTACAACAAATTACTTGAATGGAATGCAAGCCAAGCGCAAGCTCAAATGGCTGCACAACAAAAACTTCAATCTGATTTAACTGCTGCGGTTCAAGCAAAAGATGAGAAGAAAATTGAAGAAGCAATCAAAACGTTCAACAAAACTGTTGAAGATACAATTGCAAGCTTAGATAAATTAGATATTACAGCACCTTCAGTGAAAAGCATTAAAGATCAAAATAAAGAAGTACTTGCATTATCAAGTGAATTATTAGTTGATCAATTAAACTTAGCAACTAAAGCACCAACTGAAGAACAAACTAAAGCTTATCAAGCTAAAGTTGAAAAACTACAAGCTGCAGTAGCTAAATTACAAAAAGACGGTGCTGATTTAGCACAAAAATTTGCACCTGCAGCACCAGCTGCTCCAGCCGCTCCAGCTGCAAAATAATTAATCGGTTAAGATGAAAAAAACCTTACTGTAAAAAGTAAGGTTTTTTTATGAGGTAAATTTGCAATATCTTAGCACTTTAAATAATAAACTGTAGCTATTTACCTGGTTTATTATATTTACTTTCAATAGTTATATATATTTCTTCAAAGGTCTTATTCTCTTTTTCATTTCCATCATGGTAAAGATCCCAGTCAAACCCATACAATTCTGTTGGTTGGATAGTTATACATAGCCCATTACTTTCAATTTTTTTCTCCCAATCTAAAATATCACTAGAATTTATCACATTAAATTTAGATAGCTCCTCTAACACTGGAGTTAAATCTGATGGACGTCTGATAAGCACATAAATTTTATTTAGATGTAAATTGATAAATAATCCGAATCCAAAATATATATCGCCATTCTTGTATTCAAAATCTGTTTTTTTAGCTTCTAGTATCATTTTTATTTTCTCTACTTTAAGTTATTTATCCTTTTGCTTTGCAACTCTTTATCACATAACTAAATATTAGAGTTTTTGTTTTGTTATTCTTGTTTTTAACACATCCACAAATCGCTCTGTTGCTCCTTCCCAACGATCTAAATATAACGCAGGCTCAATCAATTCTAATTCATTCAATAGAAATTGATTGTTAATAATCGTTCCATCTACTCGTGCATAGACAGGCATTTCTGGCAATTTATGTAAAACATGACGAGCGGTTTCAATAATATGACGATCAACCTCAACAGGGATAATTTCAACTTTATATTGTGAATTCGCTCGCCATTCATTTTGAGGTGGCTGTCGGCGAATAGCATGACTAAATACACCGTTGAAAAAGATCAAACTGGTTTCACCATTTATTGCGGCCTCGGGAATAAACGGCTGCAACACAACTTGCTCACCATATGCAGAAAGATTGGGTAATACATCACCTTGTTTTAGTTTTGTCACCAAATTACCACTCTGCCCTACAGCAGGTTTAATAACAAATTCAGGCCAATCTTGGCGTTCAAGTGCGGTCAAAATTTCAGATGTTTTTGTTGAGCAAATAATAGTGGGAACGACATTGATACCCCAATTCTGTAAATCACATAAATAGCCTTTATGGCTATTCCATAGCATTAATTCTGCGGGATTAATGAGCGCATTCTTATGCAGTTTAATCCATTGAGTAAATTCATCATAGAAATTTGCATAATCCCACGCCGCTAAAGGCAGAATAAACTGACTCTGTAATGTTTCTTGCCAAGGCAAAAATTGAGTAGGGATACCCTGATTAGAAAGTTGTGTTTGAACAGGAATAAGATTTTGAGGAACTGAAGGATACGTTTTGCAAGTCGTGATTGTAAGCATAGTAAATGATAATGGATTTAAACATAAAGAAGATGCGCCAATCATCAAACTGGCGCATCGATTTCAGCGACTATTTTACTTGAGCAAAATATTTTTCAAGACGACCTTTGTTCGTCATTGATTTCTTCTCAAGATCTTTCACCACTTTCTCAGCTTGTTCTTTGTTAGGTAGATTATCACCCACTTGAATCACACCATTCATATTCATTGAACGATGTACAGGACAGGTATAAACATAAACCCCCTCTTTATCTAAAGTGATCGTGAGTTCCTGATCTTCTTCAGATTGGAATTTTTGTGCACCTTCAGGAATCGCTTTGCTGTGTACAAAGTGGCTTTTATTTTCTGCACGAAATGTCACGGTATCACCCGGTTGAACTTTTAAATAACCCGGTTCAAAAACCATTGAGCCTTCACTGTTTGAATTCAACATTTTGATGTCATAATGTGCGGCTTGAGCAGCAAAACTTAATCCTAATAATGCTGCAAGTGCGATTTTTTTCATTTTCATTTCCTTCTTAAGAATGTGCTGATTTACGCTGTGGACGAACCACCGGCAAACCTGCACTACATTGTAATAATTCAACGTTTACACGATATAAACGATCAATGGTTTCCACTTGTAAAACATGATGCGCATCGCCTACACCTTGCACTTTACCTTCGCCGAGTAAAATCAACTCATCTGAAAATTGAGCAGCAAGACTTAAATCATGTAATACCATTATAGTAATCAGATTTTTCTGTTTCGTATAGGTGTAAACTTCTTCTAAGAGATTAAGCTGATGATGCATATCTAACGCACTCACTGGCTCATCCAACATTAAAATCTGTGGCTCACGTAATAAAACCTGAGCAAACATCACCATTTGACGCTGTCCACCACTGAGATTCAGAATATCACGATGAGCTAAATGACCAATACCTAATTGTGTCATAATACTTGCCGCTTCAGTGAGAAGCTCATCGCTGACTCGCATCGTTAGACTATCCATTCGTCCTAAAAGGACGACTTCAAGTGCGGTCAAGCTTGCGCCTACTCGGCTATCTTGAGGCATATAGCCAATTGGTTTACGCCAATCTGCTAACTTCGTCCGTTCTAGCTGTTTACCTTGATAGGTAATCATTCCTTCATGTGGCAATTCACCAAAAATAGTTTTCAGTATGGAGGATTTCCCTGTGCCGTTTGGCCCAAGCACCGTGTAAACTTTACCTTCTTCAAAACGGACATTAATGTGATCCGCAACGGTGAGATCACCTCGTTTTACCGTAAGATTCTTTAATTCTAACATTATTGTCCCCTCTTGTTATTTAAAATAATCCAAAAGAAGAAAGGCACCCCAATAAACGAGGTAACAATCCCCACTGGGAACAATGCGCCAGGGATAATAACTTTAGACAATACAGAAGAAAGGGATAAGAATGCTGCACCGACTAACATTGCGCCTGGTAAGAAGAAACGTTGATCTTCACCAAGCAACATTCGAGCAACATGTGGCGCAACTAAGCCGATAAAGCCAATCACGCCCACGAAACTAATTGCTGTCGCCGTCATCATTGCGACAAGAACTAATACCTTGATACGTAATACTTGTAAATTGATACCAAGACTCGCTGCACGATCTTCGCCTAAACGAAGTGCGGTCAATTTCCAAAGCTCTTTTGAAAGTAATGCGACACAAATTGTGGTGACGACAATAATGATGATTAAGCTTTGCCACGTCGCTTTATTTAAACTACCAAATAGCCAGAACAGGATTTGTTGCGAGACTTCCGGCGCTGAAATAAATTGTACTAATGAAAGCAAAGATTGGAAAATAAAGAGTAATGCAATCCCCACCAACACGAGCATTTCGGAGCTAAAACGACGTTTAGACGCAAACAAGAAAAGAATCCCCGAGGCAAGCATAGTCATGACAAACGCGCCAATTGGCACGGCAACTTGTACCGGTAAACCAAAACTTCCGAAAGCAATCACAATAGAAGCACCAAAACCAGCCGCAGCAGCCAATCCTAAAGTATAAGGACTCGCCATCGGGTTATTTAATAAGGTTTGGATCTCTGCCCCGCCAACAGCCAATGTTGCCCCCACTACAAGCGCCATCAATGCCATGGGTAAACGTAAATTATACACAATATTGTCTGTCATTTTATCGACTTCACCGATACCGAATAACGCATTCACAACTTCCGATACCGATAGCATTGCAGGGCCTGTCATCACATCAAGGATAAGACTGACCACGCCAATAGCAAGAAAAGATAAAATAACAAACCAGCGTTTGCGTTCAAGCTTACGCTGGTTAGCCACAATATCTGCTACAACAGAATTGTTTTTCATTAATTAACGTTTCCCTTATTTAGTTTCAGGGAAAAGATAAATCGTACCTTCCGGGGTAACCGGTAAGTAGTTTTTATAGAAGTTTAAGTAAGTTTGTTGCGGATCTAAATCTTTAAATAGATCAGGATAAGCGGCTTTAGCCACAAACTGAACTGAAGCACTGTCAGATAACGTACGAGAGTTCGCATGATAGGCTGCGTAAACACGGTTGTTTTTCACTGCCGGTAATTCAGCCCAACCCGCACGATGTTTGAATGCGTTTAAACGACGTTCTGCTTCTGCTTTTTCAATACCAAAGCCCATTACCATACCGTCTTGATTTTTCTTCAATTCAGTTTCACGGCCTGTAATAATAATTGCATCCGGTTTCGCGGCTAACACTTTCTCTGCAGCCAACGTACCCCATTTGCCAATTTCTGCAGGCGCCACGTTTTCTGCACCAACAAGGCTAATCATAGAGCCCCACATGCTAGAGAAGAAAGTCATACCTTGTTCAGCTGGGCCACCACGACCAAACTCTACATACACTTTTGGTTGTTTTGCTAATTTTGCATTTTTAACCGTAGTCTGGATATGTTCAACAATGTCTTTGTATTCTTTCGCAATTTTTGCTGCGCGATCTTTCTGACCTGTTAATTCGCCAATAATTTCAGTAGATTTAATGTGCTTATCTAAGGTTTGAGCATTGTAATCTAATACCACAATTGGAATGCCCGCTTCATTAATGGCATCTAAATCAGAACCTAACATTTCGTACTGCCAATCAGCTAAGACTAAAAGATCAGGTTTTAATGAAAGCACTTTTTCCACAGAGAATGTGCCTTCTTCCACTTCACCCACATCATCTAATTGATTCAATTTTGGCACCGCTTTGCTGAATAACTCCCAGCTTGCTGGTGCCCAAGAAGACCATACTTTCTTAGAAAAACCGACAACGTTATCTAACGCTTTGTCACCACCAACTGCCATATAATCTTGATAATAGAAACCAAGTACCACGCGTTTTGCCGGTAAATCAACAGTGACTTCACGATCAAGTATATCTTTTACTTTCACGGGGTCAGCATTGGCAAAACCTGCACTTAAACCAAGAATAGTAGCAATCGCTAAAGTTGAAAAACGTTTTTTCATAAGAAAAATCTCCTGAGTAAAATTAAGAAAGTAAATGATAATAATTATCGATGCGAATAATACCGAAAACGATTGCTAAATTCAACTCAGGCGATTAATTATTCTTCGTAAGCTTCGTCAGTTAATGTTTTTAAGAATGCTTCTAATGCGTTAATCTCTTCATCTGTAAACGGTTTTGCTTTTAAAACATCAGGATTGATGGTTTGAGCATATTCGGCTTTCTCCCACGCTTTTCCTGTTTCAGGATTGATTTTACGATTAGGATTATTAAAACTGTCTTTAAATAACAAAACAGTTTTTAAATCACGGAAAACGCCGTTATGCATATAAGGTGCAGTGACACTGATGTTACGCAAAGTTGGCACTTTAAATTTGCCTTTTTGCTTTTTATCGCCTTTCACCATCGGATTATCCAATAGCCCATTATCCACAAAATCGGCAGCTAATTTGTTGTTCTTAATTAATTCTTGGTTACTTGGCACACCGATGTTGAAATAGCGGTAATTCGTAAAGGTTTCTTTTGCTGAATTCGCTTCACTTGATTGATGGCAGTTACTACAATTTGTGCGTGTTTTATCGAAAAATAATGCCTTACCTTCTGCCTCAAGTGCGGTCAATTCTGCTTCACCTTTTAAAGCACGATCATATTTTGAAGAGAATGGCGCAAATAATTCCTGTTTTTCGAACTCGCCAATGGCTTTTTCCATGATGGCATAAATCTTGTCGGTATCCGCCCAAATGCCTTCGCCATAAAGATCCGTAATTGGTTTGTAATAGGTCGGATCTGCTTTTAATCTCTCAACAATGGCTTTCTTATCTGGCATGCCCATTTCTACTGGATTTACTGGTGGTCCACCTGCTTGCTCGGCTAAATCTTTCGCACGACCATCCCAGAACTGTCCGCCTACATAATCTTGAATTTTTTTATCAAAATGAAAATCCGGTGAGAACATCGCATAAAGCGCAGTATTAGCATTGCGATTACCATGAAGATGAGGATTATCCCCTTCTGAAACCATTTGATTTGCAGAGTTCTTACGTTGATCCACAAAGGCTGTATCCGGGTTGTGACAAGTTGAACAGCTTTGTGTTTTATTAAAAGAAATCGATTTATCAAAAAACAACACTTCACCGAGTGCTTTATAATCCAATTCTTTTTTCGTAACTTGATCAGCCAATGCATAGCTACTCTGCATCAAAGGTGCAAACAATAAAATAGAAAGCCATTTTTTTTGCATCGTGTTCTCCAAATATTCAAATTATAGATAAAAAATAATCCAACAAAGCTTTGTTGGATTATAAAAGGAAAATAATTTTCTACAAGCCGGTGGCCATCTTAATGCGATCAGCAAACATACCGATGCTCACGCCGAAGTAATTTGATTTGTTCCAATCTAAAATCGTGCGGTAGTTATTGGAAACCAAGAATGCGCGACCAACTTCTTTATCAGGGCGAACGAGCCAAAGATCAGCTTGAGAAAGCGCAGCAAGTTTATCTTGTTCTTGTTGGCTAAAGCTCGCTAAAGTGACGCCTTTAGACTGCCAGTCGCTGAGTGAACGAGCTTTGTTCTTCTCAATACCTGAAAGCGATAAATCTAATGGTTGATTTAATGTGACTTCAACGCCCCAAGGCAATTTGTTATCCCAACCCACTGTATGGAGATAATTTGCAATTGAAGCAAACACATCAAATTGGTTTGTCCAAATATCCTTCACGCCATCATTATTACCATCTGCGGCATAATTTAAGAATGCGCTTGGCATAAATTGGGTTTGTCCCATTGCGCCCGCCCAAGAGCCTAACATTCTGTTGCGTTGAATATGATCACGTTCTAACATCTTCATCGCATTCACAAATTCTTTGCTAAATAAGGCTTCACGTCTGCCATCAAAAGCTAAGGTGGCTAAAGCTGAAAGCACATCATAGCTACCTTGATAATAGCCAAAGCTACTTTCCATACCCCATAAAGCAAGGATATATTCTTGTTGAACACCATAGCGTTGGCTTGCTTGTTGTAATGGCGCTTGGACTTCCCAATAACGCTCTTCGGCAATATCGACTTTGTTTTGGGTTAATACTTTATTCAGATAATTGGTTGTACCGTTTGGATTCGGTAACTGTGGTTGATCCGCATTACGCTGACTTCTACCCGCTTGAGCACGGTCCAAATCTACAGCCTTTTGCATATATTGAATATTATTTTGTGCATTCAATACTGACAACGATACCCCTTCAGCAGCCGCTTTGCCTTTTAAGAACTGTACATAATCATTAAAGTTATCTAAAGTTCTTGGTTTGCTATAAACAGCATTACTACTTACTGACGGAATACTTTTGGTGGATGACGTTGTCGTTGTTGTCGTATTACTTGAACAACCCGCCAATAAAAGTGCGGTCGATAATGCCGTCATTTTTAACGTTGAGATTAAATTCATTTCTTTTCCTTGTTTTATGATCAAAATATCGCATTATTTGCGTAAAAATTTGTTATAAACAGCTTTCAATAATGAGGTTGGTAATAAGCGAGAACCTGAACGCAAGGCAAAGGTGAATAGGCCTGAAAATAAGCCTTGAATACCTAAGCGATGTTTCAATTTAAATAAACGCCATTCTGCTTTCGCTTGGTTTAAACCACGACGACGCCCTACCATGCCATTACCCACGCGGGCATAAACTAAAATATCTGGCAAGTTTGCCACTTTTTGACCTTGCGCCACGAGCTTAATCCACAGGTAATAATCTTCCTGTAAATCCTCATATCCACCACAATTAATAACCGCACTTTTTTGATATGCCACCGTCATGTGATTGAACGGACAACGTTTTTGGATAAATTTAACGATATCTTGTGCTTCAGTCGGCACGTTACGATATGCCACGATGTCTTGAATATTTTCGCCAAACTCAGCAATCTGCCCACCGAAAATAATCGTATCCGGGTGCTGCTCAATAAACGCCACTTGTTTCGCAAAACGTTCTGGCACACAAATATCATCGGTATCCATACGGAAGACCCAATCGTGTGAACAATGTTTCAATCCTTCATTAAGTGCTTTACCTAAACCTAAATTTTTTGGCAATTTCACTAAGTTTAAGGGTAATTTGGTTTCAAATTCAGAAACCACCGCTTCCAATTCAGGTGTAACAGCACCATCAAACACCAACACAATCTCATCGGCTGGATGCGTTTGAGCCACTAAACTTTCAAAACATTCTCTTAAATATTGTGGGTTTTCCTTAATATATAAGGACATTAAAACTGAAAATTTCATACTTCTCTATCTAATAAGTTATCTACATAAACCGTTTCAAATTAATTGCCAATTTAGGTGAAATTAGAACCACGAAGGCAATCACTAGCTGCTTAATACTTTTCGTTAATTTAAAAATCTCAAAATAGTAAAAAGCGGCTTTACGGGATAAATTCATAATATGTGGGTAAGCCAACATATATTCTGCGTTGATGGCAAAATTCTTTTCTTGCTCTGCCGTTTTCACATAATGTTCACGGATATAATCAATCGCTTTTTGCGTATTAGTGGTATCCGTTGATACGCTAGAACGCTTGGTATGGAAGGTACAATAAGTTAATGGTTCTGCCACTTTGTACGCTTTAAACGTTGGATCTTGTACAAGCTTCAGCAAGAAATCATAATCTTCCAATGAACGAAGTGCGGTTGATAATCCGCCGATTTTTAAAAACAGATCTTTTTTCACCCCAATCATTGGCATCCCACCAATTTTATTCGCCAGTAAAATTCGCTCTACGCTAATCTCTTGTGGCTCAATGGGGTTAGTCACATAGCTAAAACCTTCATTCACCATTTCACATTTAGCTGGATGGTAAACAAAGTTAACATCAGTATGCTCAGCAATTACATCGGCTAATTTCTGACATTTATCATTTGCAAAACGATCATCGTCATCAAGAAATAACAACCATTCATTATCGGCATTTCTTGCCCCGATATTACGGCTTTCTGCCGCGCCTTGATTGGTTTCGTTACGAATAACTTTAACTGCAAATGGATACGATTGTGTCACTTCAACGGGTTCTTTCGAGCAATCATCCACAATCACCACATCAAAATTATAGGTGGTTTGCTTGGTTAAACTTTCCAATAAGGCAGGAATTTCTTCTTTCCGATTATAAGAAGGCACGATGATACTAAACATCTTTCGGCTCCTTTTGTTTAAATAAAATAAGTTGTTTACCGTGAGTGCCAAAAAGCGATAAGAACATCAGCATGACAAACATAATACCTGGGAAAGCAAAGGTGTCCGCTTTGATATTACAGAACGCTAAAATCACAAAGGCAGAAAGGATAAATTTCCAGCTACCATCAAACCAGTTTAAGGCGACTTTGCGTACAAAATAGAATGTCACGGCAAAACACACTAAAGCATAAGACACACCACCATAAAGAATTTGGCGTAAGAAACCAGAGTCTGTATGTCCATAATAACGACCAACTTCTAACTCACCTGTCATATACATACCATCGCCATAAATGAACTGCTTAAGTGTTGGCATAAAGAGATGGTTTTTCATCAATGTATCCGTTGACGAACTGACAAATCCTGCACCATGTAATAAATTAATCACGGGCTCTAAAGCATGTGCTACATAAGGATTTTCAGGTAAGAAATAGGCCAGTAATAATACCAAAACAGCAAATGCAATGAGTGATGGCACATAACGCCATTTGAAATACACTAAAATGCTCACAACCGATAACAGAAGGAATGTACGTCCTGAAATCAAGCCAATACATAGCATAAAAAACACTAAAATACTTGGAAGCGTATTATGTTTAGCGTTGTAAGCCAGTAAGAAATGCAACAGCATCAAATAGAATAAACTCAATTGGAAAAAGGCCGTTGCAGTGATGTTATATAGTCGATATTCCTGTTCTGAACCATAAAAACGTGCGGGCAACACCGCATTGGTTGAAAGCAAGAAATCAATCATAAATGATGCACCGAGTAAGCCAATCACGCCCACAACAAACTGCACCACCACACCAAATTGTAAATCACGCACCACCTTCAGTTGACCATTTACATTGGCATAGAAGGCATTATAAAGTCCCACGCCGAAGATAAATAAAATCAGCTCTTTCACATACATGGTGATGACAGAAAAATCTCGCGTACCGTTAACTAAAAGCGGAATCACACTAAATGCAATCAGCCCAATGATAACGGCTAAACTATCCACTGGCACGGTAATACCTTGTGGTTTCTGCTTTTTAAGATACTGATAAGCCAATACAGCCAATGCCGCTAAACCAGCGACGAATGACATTCGTACGACATGAAACAGCCAAGGATCGTAAAGATAAAAAAGATTAAAAAGTGCGGTCATTTTTACGTTATTTTCCTAAATTCTTTTTCACTGCTAAGATTTTTTTGAGTGGATATTTAATTAATTTCTTCACTAAATTATTAGATTTTGAACCACGAATCGCTTCCAAATTACTCACTAATTGTGGATTTTCAATGGCCATAAGTGGACGAACCACATTGTTATTAATCTGGAATTGAGTTTCAAATAATAAGAAATCATCAGCAAGCCAAAACGGTTTTTCTTGTTCGAGTTGTTTCAAAAATGCACGTGCCACTGATTTTTTGATTAAGTATGCCACCGTACCTGCAAAATAACTTTTATATGGATAAGCCACGGTGACATCACCAATAGTTTGGCGTAAAAATGAAAAAGTGGTTGGATAATTAATTTCTAATTCCACATCATCAAATTCCGCAATTTTTGACTGCCCGATTAATACAATATCCGCATCACATTTTTCGGTTAAAAGTGCGATCGTTTTTGGCGATAAATTTGAATTGAATAACGCATCATCTTCACAGACTAACGCATAGTCATTTTCCGTCACATTTTGATCTTCTACAATCTGACGATAAACCGCTAAATGACTTAATGTACAACCAATTTCGCCTTTTGTGACGTTGCGTCCATAATGCTGTTCAAACTTCGTTGGATTGAATACTTCTGCCAATTCATCCCACTCTTTTTGCATGGTATTAATCGCTGAAAATACAACGAAATCTGCTGTATCCGGTTGAGCAAAAAACAGCTCACGACGTTGAACATCTTTATCTAGTGAAATCAAATATTTATTCATAATTATCTCAAATTTGGTTTTTGCAGTATTTTGATTACAACAAACGGGAATAGTTGCAAATTATACTAAAGAAATAGTCCAATGGCATGGCTTTTAGCACAACTTTAAAAAGCCTCAAAAAAATAACCGCACTTTAAATGCTTAAAGCGCGGTCTATTTTAAATGGATTAATATGTTATTTCTTTCAATTAGAAAATTGCAGTCGCTAAACCGACTACAACACTTAAAGAAAGCACTACAGCTAACATTGCGTAACCAAAATCACTCATTTTAATTTCCCACTTGTTTAGTTAAAGATAACCCATTCTAACAATAAAGCACGTTTTTTCAAAAATTTTTTATAATTTACTTAACCTATTTGGTGACAGTCTTTATAATAGGAGAAATTCTCTAGAGGCAAAATTATGGCAACAATTAAAGATGTCGCAAAAATGGCTGGTGTTTCCACCACCACTGTTTCACACGTAATTAATAAAACCCGTTTTGTAGCAAAAGAAACCGAAGAGGCGGTGATGCAAGCCATTAAAAGCTTGAAATACTCACCAAGTGCTGTTGCTCGGAGTTTGAAAGTCAACACGACAAAATCCATAGGGATGATTGTTACCACCAGTGAATCCCCTTATTTTGCTGAAATCATTCATGCCGTTGAAGATCACT
Source organism: Haemophilus sp. HMSC71H05 (assembly GCF_001838635.1). NCBI lineage: Bacteria > Pseudomonadati > Pseudomonadota > Gammaproteobacteria > Pasteurellales > Pasteurellaceae > Haemophilus > Haemophilus sp. HMSC71H05. The sequence goes on along the minus strand of NZ_KV838023.1, from coordinate 106,870 downwards.
GTTATCGTCAAGGCTATTCACTTTTTTTGTGTAATACACAAAATGATCCTGAAAAAATTAAAAACCACGTCGAAATGCTTGCCAAAAAACGCGTAGATGGTTTATTGGTCATGTGTTCTGAATACACACAACATTCACTTGATGTGCTTTCTAGTTTCTCGTCTGTGCCGATGGTGGTAATGGATTGGGGTCCAAATACAGATACCGATATCATTGAAGATAACAGCTTTACGGGCGGTTACCTTGCTACTAAGCATTTAATTGATTGTGGTCATAAAGAGATCGGTCTTATTGCGGGTGAATTAGATAAAACGACGGCAAGAACCCGTTACGAGGGCTTTGTAAAAGCCATGAATGAAGCCAATCTACCAATCCATGAAAATTGGATTATGGAAGGTTTCTTCGAACCTGAGGACGGTTACGAGTGTATGAATAAAATTCTTACACAAGACAGCCTACCTACTGCCGTATTCTGTTGTAATGATGTGATGGCATTAGGTGCAATTTCTGCGATTACGGAAAAAGGCTTACGTGTGCCTGATGATATCTCGATTATCGGCTATGATAATATTCACTCATCGCGTTTCTATGCACCACCACTCACAACGATTCACCAATCGAAGTCTCGTTTAGGTGCACAAGCGGTTAATCTTTTATTTGAGCGTATTGCCAATAAAGATAACGACAATCACGAAAAACACCGCATTGCGATCCATCCTGAACTCGTCATTCGAAAATCAGTTCGCAACCTTAAATAAACATTAAACTTTTCGACCGCACTTTGAATTTTATCTAAAAAAGTGCGGTCATTTTTTTACTTATTTTAGCCTTTTTTGATTTAATGCAAGTTTTTGACGCATAGCATTTGATCCCGATACATATTTTTGGTTATATCTCCCCTAGTTTTATTTTTTTCTTTATCGGAGTTCATATGACTGATGAGTATCGCACTCTCCGCCATAATATTAATATGTTAGGGCGTTTTCTTGGAGAAACCATTAATGATGCACAAGGCGAAGACATTCTCACTTTAATTGAAAATGTTCGCCAATTGTCAAAACAATCTCGAGCTGGCGATAGCCAAGCACGTAAAACATTGTTGGATACCCTTTCCACCATTTCAAATGAAAATATTATTCCTGTTGCACGAGCATTCAGCCATTTTCTTAATTTAACGAATATCGCTGAACAATATCAAACCGTTTCTCGCCAACATAAAGATTTGCAATCTTCTAATCGTTCATTAAGCGCTTTATTTCAACGCTTAAAAGCATTAAATGTTTCAAAAGAGGAAGTTTACAAGACCGTTGAAAACTTGCTCATTGAGCTAGTATTAACCGCACACCCAACCGAAACCACACGACGTTCGTTAATCCACAAACACGTTGAGATCAATAAATGCTTAAGCAAATTAGAGCATGATGATTTAACGCCTAAAGAACGAGGCATTATTGAACGCTTGCTACTTCGTTTAATTGCTGAAGCATGGCATACCAATGAAATCCGTACCGTTCGCCCTACGCCATTCGATGAAGCAAAATGGGGCTACGCCATGATTGAAAACAGCCTATGGCAAGGGGTGCCGGAATTCTTACGTCAATTAAATGAACACGCTCGCGAATTTTTGGGGTACGATTTACCAGTAGGCTTACGTCCTGTCAGAATTTCTTCTTGGATGGGCGGTGACCGTGATGGCAATCCATTTGTTACTTCAAAAATTACGCAACAAGTACTCTATTTTGCTCGTTGGAAAGCGGCAGATTTATTCTTAAATGACATTAAATCCCTTGCCGATGAATTATCCATGGTGAAATGCACACCAGAATTTACCGCAAAATATGGTGAGCATTTAGAGCCTTATCGTTTTGTAGTCAAAGCGCTTCGTGCAAAACTTATTTCGACTCTTGATTACTTTGATGATTGCCTGGCAAATCGCCCGCCACGCGTAAGCCAAGCAGATATCATCATGGAAGATAATCAACTTTGGGAACCGCTCTATGACTGCTATCAATCGTTGATGGCATGCGGTATGCGAATTATCGCTAATGGTTCCTTACTGGATATTTTGCACCGCATTCGCTGTTTTGGGGTTACCCTTTCACAAATGGATATCCGTCAAGAAAGTACCCGCCATACCGATGCCATTGCTGAAATTACCCGTTATCTTGGCATCGGCGATTATGCACAATGGAGCGAAGCTGAGAAACAATCTTTCTTGGTGCGTGAATTGAATTCTCGTCGCCCATTAATTCCAACCCATTGGGAACCCTCTGCTGAAACCCAAGAAATTTTAGATACTTGCAAAGTCATTGCTCAACAAAAACAAGGCGTGATTGCTTGCTATATTATTTCAATGGCGAGGAGTGCCTCTGATGTACTTGCTGTGCATTTATTATTAAAAGAAGCAGGCGTGCCTTATCATATCCCTGTCGTGCCACTCTTTGAAACCTTAGATGACTTAGATGCTTCTGAAAGGGTCATGCGTCAATTGTTTAATATTGGTTGGTATCGTGGCGTGATTAACAATCATCAAATGGTGATGATTGGTTATTCTGACTCAGCTAAAGATGCGGGAATGATGGCAGCTTCATGGGCACAATATCGTGCTCAAGAAGCATTAGTCAACTTAACCGAAGAACTAGGTATTGAGCTCACTTTATTCCATGGTCGTGGTGGTACAATCGGTCGAGGTGGTGCACCTGCACATGCGGCATTACTTTCTCAGCCACCGCGCTCACTTAAAAATGGTTTACGTGTGACTGAACAAGGGGAAATGATCCGCTTTAAACTTGGTTTACCCGAAGTGGCGGTTGAAACCTTTGATCTTTACGCGAGTGCGATTTTAGAAGCAAACTTACTCCCACCGCCTGAACCTAAAGCTGAATGGCGTACCGTCATGGATGAGCTTTCCGCTACTTCATGTGACATTTACCGTAGTGTTGTTCGTGGGGATAAAGACTTCGTGCCTTATTTCCGCAGTGCTACACCGGAACAAGAACTGTCTAAACTACCACTTGGCTCTCGCCCTGCAAAACGTAATCCAAATGGTGGCGTGGAAAGCTTACGCGCCATTCCATGGATTTTTGCTTGGATGCAAAACCGCTTAATGCTACCAGCATGGCTTGGTGCGGGGGCGGCAATTCAAAAAATTGTAGATGAAGGCAAAGGTCATATTATTGAAGAAATGTGTAAAGCTTGGCCATTCTTCTCTACTCGCGTGGGCATGTTAGAAATGGTGTTCAGTAAAACCGATACTTGGCTTTCTGAGCAATATGATCATAACTTGGTGAAAAAAGAGCTTTGGTACTTAGGTGAAAATCTGCGTAATCAACTCAATGCAGATATTAAAACTGTGCTTTCGCTTTCTCACAAAGATGAATTAATGGCGGACTTACCGTGGATCGCGGATTCTATTGCATTACGTAATGTTTATACGGATCCGCTCAATCTACTTCAAGTGGAACTACTCCGTCGTTTCCGTGAATCGCCTGAAAACCCAAGCCCTGATGTAGAACAAGCCCTGATGATTACCATCACAGGTATTGCCGCAGGTATGCGAAATACGGGCTAGTTACGGCAACTAAAAATAAGTGCGGTCAAAAACAACGATGAATTTTACCGCACTTTTTATTTATTCATTACATCTCGACAGATTTGGGAAAATTCAGACATTAATGCAAAAAGTTGAGAAGATTTCTGCTTTCCAAATATATTAAATGCGTTCTCAAACATTTCTGTCGTCGCGCTATAAACCGGTTCTGCTTGCAATTTACCTGCATTTGTTAATTGCATAATCCTTTCACGTTTATCTGTTGAACTCGGATAAAATTCAATCCAGCCTTTTTCTCGAAATTCTTTGCAAATATTAAACACGGTTTGTTTTGGCATATACCATTCATCACAAATTTGCTTTTGCGTGCATTGCCCATTTTCAGCACTAGCTAAACAATAAAGCACAGCAAAATGGTTGTAATTAAGTGAAAATTTCTGCTCAATCCATGTTTCCAGCACCTCATCAATTTCTGAAATGTGCTTACCAAGCAACTCAAAATTGTTCATTTCTATCCCTCCACTTTCTCTGTTTGTCTTATTCTATCATTTCAAGCATAAAAATATAGTCTTAAAATTTACTTTATTTTAGTAAATTTTAAGACTATAATTCATGTAATTTAGTAAATTATTGGACTATATTTTTATGACTAAAATGACTTCAAATGCGATAGAAAATATTAAATCAATCGCCAAAAACAACAAAAAACGTCTTTTCTTTACTTTCAGCTTGGTCACATTAGAGAACATTCTCTTTATTACTTATCCCGTTTTTGGGGGCTTTGCTGTTAATGCAATAATGAATGGTGATGTGTTGCTTTCACTTAGCTATTCCCTTTTAGTGCTTATCATTTGGGGAATTGGTGCAGCTCGCCGTGCTCTAGATACTCGTAGCTTTGCTCGTATTTACGCAAAGCTTGCTGTGCCGGTTATCATTAATCAACGAGAAAAAGGATTAAACATCTCAGCAATTACTGCTCGTGTAGCATTATCACGTCAATTTGTGGACTTTTTTGAACAACATCTACCAACATTAATTATGTCGAGTTTTTCCATCGTTGGTGCGGCTATAATGTTATTGTGGCTAGAATTTTGGTCAGGCATAACGGCTTGTCTAATATTGGTATTTTTTGGTCTTTTATTACCTAAATACTCAAAAACAAATGATTTGCTTTATTTAAAGCTTAACGATCGGTTAGAAAAAGAAGTCAACGTAATTGAACAAAAAAGCAATTATTACTTAAATAAACATTATGACTGGCTCGCCTATTTACGTATCCGTTTATCTAATCGTGAAGCAACAGGTTATTTATGGATTGGCATTGCATCAGCTATTTTATTTGGTGTCACTGTAGTTAATTTAGCCACAACTAAAGGTGTGCAAGCTGGGCATATTTATGCAGTAATTACTTATCTTTGGACATTTGCGATTAGTCTTGATGATGCACCTCGATTACTCGAGCAATTTTCTAATTTGAAAGATATAGGAAAACGAGTTGAGGTTTAACTACTATAAGCAAAATATAGATGAATTTGACCGCACTTTTTGTTTTCTGTTTCTTGCGGTATCATACGCACAATTGACTTGATGAAGGAAAACCCAATGACAACTGATATTCAAAAACTCGATCCAGATGCAGCGATTGATCTTGCTTATGATATTTTCTTAGAGATGGCAGGCGAAAATCTCGATCCAGCAGATATTATGCTATTCAATCTGCAATTTGAAGATCGTGGTGCGGTCGAGTTTGTCGAAACAGCAGACGATTGGGAACAAGAAATTGGGGTATTAATCGATCCTGACGCTTTTGCTGAAGTCTGGGTAGGGTTAGTGAATGAGAAAGATGAAATGGATGATGTGTTTGCGAAATTCTTAATTTCACACCGAGAAGAAGATCGTGAATTCCACGTTATTTGGAAAAAATAGCACTCTTCTCACACATATCAATTTACAAACTAAAACCGGTTTAATTTAACATTAAACCGGTTTTTGCTTAACAAATGCGTGGTAAAGGTTCGTTGCGTGGTAAGTCTAATAAACGACTTTGACCGAAAAGACCAACTGCACGTACTTTGCCATCAGTGGTCACCTCACCAATTACGGCTGCGTTTTCACCTAATGGATGGCTACGAAGTGCAGTCAGAATTTCAGCTGTTTTTTCTTTATCCGCCACAATCACTAATTTACCTTCATTAGCAAAATTTAACGCATCTAAACCGAGTAATTCGCAAATACCACGTACTTCCTGACGAATTGGTAATACCGTTTCATCAATTTGAATCCCCACTTTCTGTGCCTGTGCAAATTCGTGAAGTACCGCATTCACACCACCACGGGTCGCATCGCGTACAGCTTTCACCCCATCAATCGAACGAATGCAATCAATGAGCGGTGCAAGCACGGCGCAATCACTGCGTAAGTCAGTTTGAATACCAAGATTTTCGCGTAAATTCAAAATGGTTGCACCATGATCACCTAAAGTACCACTCACAATAATCTGATCACCTGGCTGAATGCGATGCACACCCCAGTCGAGTCCGTTTGGAATCACACCAATACCTGCTGTATTGATAAATACTTTATCTATCGCGCCTTTTTGTACTACTTTGGTATCACCTGTTACCACTTGAATACCGGCTGACTGACAGGCTTTTGCCATAGATTGGATCAATTTTTTTAAGGTTTCCAGCGGCAAGCCTTCTTCTAAAATAAATCCACAAGACAAATATTTTGGTACGGCACCGCATACGGCAACATCGTTAGCTGTGCCACATACAGCGAGTTTACCAATGTCGCCACCTGGAAAAAAAATTGGATCAATCACAAAACTATCGGTAGAAAACGACAATGTTCCACCTAAAGCATTTAATTCTTGTAAAGCAATACGAGCCTGATCTTCGCCTTGTGAAAGTATCGGGTTATCAAATGCCTCGACAAAATAATCGCGGATCAACTCTTGCATTGTGGCACCACCATTTCCGTGTGCCATTGTAATAAAATCAGTCATTGTTTTATTCCCGTCTATATTGATAATAGGCCGCACATGCTCCTTCGGAAGATACCATCAATGCACCATAGGCATTGTCAGGATTACATTTTTTAGCAAATAATGGGCAATCAGCAGGCTTACATTTGCCGATTAATACATCTCCACAACGAGAATCCGGATCATCGGCAACTTGATGTGGCTGGCAAGCAAAATGCGCTTCTGCATCAAAGCATTGATAATCATCGGTCAGTTCTACGCCAGATTCTGCAATTTCGCCTAATCCACGCCATTCACTGCTGGCTTTCAAGCGGAACACTTCACTGATTGCCTGTTGTGCTAACTCATTGCCATGTTGGTGTACGATACGTTTATACTGATTTTCCACTTCACAGCGTTTTTCAACAATCTGTGTCACCAACATTAAAATTGCTTGTAGGATATCTAAAGGCTCAAAACCAGTGATTACAAAAGGCTTATGGTAGGTATCACACAATTCCTGATAAGGTTCAGAACCAATCACCATGCTTACATGACCTGGTGCAAGAAAGCCGTCAATTTTGACTTGTCCTTGTGACAATAAGCTGTGTAATGTTGGGATGATAGTGATATTTTGACATACCACAAAAAAGTTTTTTACCTGCTGTTTTTTCGCTTGTTGCAAGGTAATTGCGGCACTTGGCATGGTTGTTTCAAAACCAAGTGAAAAGAATACGACTTTTTTATCAGGATTATTTGATGCAATATTCAATGCATCGAGCGGTGAATAAACGATTCGAACATCCGCCCCTTGCGCTTTAGCTTCTAATAATGAACCTAAACGTCCACGCACTCGCATAGCATCACCGAAAGTGCAGAAAATTACTTCTGGGCGACGAGCAATCTCAATACATACATCAATTCGCCCCATCGGTAATACACACACCGGGCAGCCTGGACCGTGAATAAATTCAATACTTTTTGGTAATAAGCGATCCAGCCCAAATTTAAAAATGGTATGAGTATGTCCGCCACAGACCTCCATCAGATATAACGGATTTTCTGGCGTAAAGTGCGATTGGTTTTCCATTATTTTTTGTAACCGCTGCAACAGACTTTTAGCCAGTTCAGGATCACGAAATTCATCAACAAACTGCATTTGATGCTCCTATCTTTCTTGCGCTTTTAACCAGTCTAGCCATTGCTGTAACCCTTCTCCACTTTGAGAAGACAACTGGATAACCTCAATTGTTGGATTCACTTGTTTTGCATAAGCAATACATTTTTCCACATCGAAATTTAAGTACGGCAGTAAATCCACTTTGTTTAAAATCATTAACTTCGAAGCCGCAAACATATGTGGATATTTGAGTGGTTTATCTTCGCCTTCTGTTACAGATAAAATCACTACTTTGGCGTGCTCGCCTAAATCAAACTCTGATGGGCAGACTAGGTTTCCGACATTTTCAATAAACATCAGACTATTTTCCTGTGGCTGCAATTTCACCAATGCATTGCCGATCATTTGTGCATCTAAGTGACAACCTTTCCCTGTATTAACTTGAATCGCCGGCACACCCGTTTGACGAATACGATCCGCATCGTTCTCTGTTTGCTGATCGCCCTCGATCACATAACAAGGATAGTCATTTTTTAATGCGTTTAGTGTGGTCGTCAATAAGGTTGTTTTGCCTGAACCTGGACTTGAAACGAGGTTAAGTGCCAAAATGTGTTGATTAGCAAAAAAGCGACGATTCATATCGGCTAATTGATTGTTTGCGCCAAGAATATCTTGTTCTACTTTCAGTAATCGTTGCTGAGTTTCATCTTGTTGTGGAGAGTCTGGCATGCGGAAGGCGGAGTGAGAAAAATTAGGTAGTTTTGTTGCATGTTGCGCATTGGAATCATTATGAACATGCGGTAATTCTCCGATTCTGACTTGGTCTGGATGGCCACAGCCACAGGTTGTACACATAAGTCACCTCAATAATGTTTCGTTTATTCTGTAAATACTTAGAATCCATGGTAATTCACATGCGTTAGAATACCATATTCTCTATCTTAAATATATTCTTTGAAGAGAGATAAATACATACTATCAAGTAGTTAGCGTATTTTATATTCAAAAGATAAGGTTAAATTTGCCAATTTAGATGTCTTGCTATTTTACGGCAATTTCTTTCACTCTAAATTCAGTACCACTTCGACGTTGTAAACATGCACTGTGACAATGTGGACAGCAATCTTGATAGGCTTCAATCTCAACTTCCTTTTGACATTGCCAGCACCATGCAATCGCAGGTAAATGAATAAAATGTAACTGACAGTTTTCAGCAACGGTATCTTTGCGCATAATTTCAAAGCAAAATTCTACCGCACTTTGCTCGACACAAGACAGTGCCCCAATTTCTAGCCAAATATCTGTCACTTCATGAATCTTATGCTTTTTCTGTTGTTGATCAATAATTTCCATAATATTCTGACAGAGAGACATCTCATGCATGATTTTCTCCTTAAAATAAAAAAGCAGTCTGTTCCAATTTTACTCTTTTTTGATGTTTATTTTCAGCGTTTCTGTGTTTCGTTGTTCGATATTTAAACGTTATTTGAAAAATTTTTACTGGTACTCGTACAAGAAATCATTTTAGCGGCACAAAATTAATGCCGCTATGTTGCAATAAAGTATTCATTAAATCATTGTTTTGTTCAAATTGGCTACATTTGCCTTTGAGCTGAATTAAGCGAATTCTCAAGTGAGCCAATTCATGGATCCGTTTTGATACTTCTCGAATATGTCGATCTAGCAGCTCATTAATTTCCCTTTCCTGCTCTTGAGTAGCACATTGAGGATTGAGCAACATTTTGATTTCTTTTAGTGAAATATCCAAACTGCGGCAATAGCAAATAAAAGAAAGTTGTTTTAAATGCTCTTCCGTATAAACACGAAAATTACCACTCGTCCGCTTGGCGGATTCGATCAATCCTTGTTTTTCATAGAAACGTACAGCTTCCACTGTACAGCCAACAATGTTGGCTAGCTGACCAATTTTCATTTTTTTAAAATTACACTTGACTCTGAAGTTACTTCATATTTTATACTTTATCACAGTGTTCACATGTTAGAAAAGGAGAACTTCCATGAAAAAAACAGCATTACTTATCACTGCACTATTCGGTGCTTCACTCGCTAATGCACATAATGTTTGGTTGGAGCCCGTTAAGGATGTAAAAGGGCAATATGTGGTTAAATTTGGTCATGAGGAAACCGAAACCTATCCTCAAAGCAAATTAAAAGCGGTACGCCTACTTGATGCTAAAGGCCAATTGCAAAATGCCACAGTAAATTTTAAAGAAGGCGAAGCACACTTTGCTGCACCTGATGCAGCCATCGCATTTATTCGCTTTGATAATGGCGTTTGGTCAAAATTGCCAAGTGGTAAATATGTCGAAAAAACCAAACAGCAAGCACCTGAAGCTGTACTCAGTGTTAATCCAATCAAATTCGGCAAAGCGATTTTACACTGGGATACGCAAGCAAATAAATCACACAACATGGATTATGAATTAATCCCACAAAGTGAACCGAAAGCGGGACAACCACTCGATATTCTCGTGTTAGTCAAAGGTAAACCTGTGCAAGGCATCAAAGTGGGTTTAGGCGAAGATCATCCATTCAACTTAACCAATGAAAAAGGTATTGCACAATTCACCCCTAAAGCTGGTTATAACAAAGTCTGGGCAGAATTTGACGAGCCGGTTAAAGGCAATCCTGACTATAACAAACGTAGTGTTGAATATATGCTCACTTTTGACGCGAAATAATGAAAAGAGTTGTATTTTTAACCGCACTTTTCACCTGGCTGTGCGCGCCATCAGCATTGGCTCATAGTTTGCATGTTTTTGCACAATATGATGGACGCACAGTCTCTGGTAAAGCCTATTATTCCGATATGACTCCAGCGGCAGAAACCTATATGGAGATTTTGCAAGCTGGCCAGGACTCCCCTCTATTGGAAGGCAAAACAGATCGAGATGGGCAATTTGCCTATCCGATCAATACCACTGCCGAAGGCGCCATTAAAGTAGTGATAGAAGGTGAAGAAGGACATCGAGCTTCAATTGTTGCCAACAGAGTATCTGCGCAAGCCACTAATAACAATGACAATGCATTGATGTTGGTCCGCGAAGATATTTCTAAATTAAAAGACAAAATTTACCTACACGATATTATTGGTGGTATCGGTTATATTGTTGGCATTTTCGGCTTATGGGCATTGATTAGAGCCTCAAAGATGACACGTGCGTCGCAATCTAAGGAAAGATAATATGCATTTATCGGAAGGTGTGTTGCATACACCCGTATTGCTTGGTGGTGCAGCTGTTGCATTAGTCTGCGTAATGATTGGTCTTAAACGTCTTAATTCGCAACAATTGCCGCTAACGGCATTGTTTGCCGCTGCTTTTTTTGTTGCAGGTACCATTCATGTACCAGTTGGCATTGGCAGCGTGCATCTCATCTTAAACGGCATGGCCGGCCTGTTTCTCGGCTGGGCAGTTTTTCCTGCTTTTTTAATCGCATTGGTATTACAAGCCCTGCTCTTTTCCTTCGGGGGATTTGCTGTATTAGGTGTCAATTTATGCGTAATGGCATTACCTGCCCTTCTTGTACATTGGCTATTTGCAAAAAGACTTGAAAATGACAATTCCCGTCGAACTCAAATTACTGCAGGTATTGGTGCTGGCGTGATCGGCGTTGGCGGCTCAGCCTTGCTCGCCTCTTTAGTCTTGGCTCTAGATGGTGGTAAAGCTTACAGCGATCTGATCATGCTGCTGGTAATATCACATATTCCCGTATTTATTATCGACAGTATCGTCAGCGTCGGGGTGGTCTTATTGTTAAACAAAATGTATCCAACAGCGCTCAGTGTGGTGAAATGAATTTTCTTGCTATTTTTCAACCGCACTTGCGATTAATTTATGTGTTTTTGTGTGGACTTATCGTCAGCACAATGACACATATTTCAACGCTTATTATCCTTAATCTGATCGTATTCAGCGGATTACTTATTACGCTAATTCGCTATCAAAAATCCCTTGCCGGTTATTTCAAATATTGGCTGAAACTAAATCTCTTTACTCTACTCGTTTGGTTAACCTTAAGCTGGAAAATCACCGAACAAGGCTTAACATTAAATCCAATGGGCATTCAGCTCGCGCTACTCATCACGCTACGTTTCAATTTAATTTTAAGCTTAACTCGCCTCTTGTTAATTGATATGAACGAGAGCCTTTTATTGCAAGCATTGTGTCGTTTGCCATTGCCTGAAAAACTACTTCACCTCTTTGTTCTCACTGTGCGCTATATTTCAGTGTTCAGTGAAGTACATAAAAAAATGGATATGGCAATGCGCGCGCGTGGATACCAGCCAAAACTTAACGGCAGAACCTTATTTATCGCCGCGCAACGTGTGGCATTATTATTAATTCATGCACTCGTTAAAGCAGAAAAAACAGAAATGGCGCTAAAAGCACGTGGCTTTCAGCTGCATGATATGAAAAAAACACAGGATAAATCTTGATGAACGTCCTCGAAGTCAAACAATTACAGATCATGCGTGACCAACGTGTGATTATTGATAACCTTTCTTTTGAACTCCCTGAAGGTCATCGCCTTTTTTTACAAGGTGATATTGGTTGTGGGAAATCAACCCTATTACACTGTCTATTAGGCTTTATCCCATACCAACAAGGAGAGATTAGCTGGTTCGATAACACCTGCCGCCAAGAAAAAGATTTTGTACCACTACGTGGAAAAGTCGGCATCTGTTTCCAACACGCGGGCGATCAACTTTTTGGTCCAACCGTACTTGATGATGTGGCGTTTGGTCCTCTTAATCAGGGCTTGAACAGAAATGAAGCCTATCAAATTGCATTACAGCAACTAGAACGTCTGAATATTGTTAGGTTAAAAGATCGCTCAGTAAATACCTTATCTGGCGGTGAACAGAATTTTACTGCACTAGCCGGTGTTCTGGCGATGCAGCCAAAAGTATTGCTGTTAGATGAACCAACCAATGGGTTGGATGTAAAAAATATTGCAAAACTGACCGCACTTTTACGTGAACTACAGTTACCAATGCTTATTGCCTCACATGATTTACGCTTTAGTGAAACACTTGCGGATTCCTGTTTATCTTTAGCTACGGATAACGATGGCTAAATGCGTTCATCATGCGTAAGAAATAATTGAATAAAAAACGGGCGAACCATTTAAGTTCGCCCGTAATTCATTTATGACGCTAATCAAGCCACAAGGGCGGTTTCTTTTAAGCGATTTTTTAATTTCGCGTATTCAGTTACCACATAGCGTTCAGCCCAGGCTTGGTCTTCGATTTTATCAATACGAACCGCGCTATATTTGTATTCCGGCGTTCTAGAACCTGGATTCAAATGTTCAGCGGTTAATTCGTTACATTTACCGATCCACCACTGATAGGTCATATAGCAAGCGCCTTTGTTTGTACGAGTGCTCACATCTGCACGAGAAATAACTTTACCGCGTGATGAGGCAATCCAAACCAAGTCGTTGTTTTTAATGCCCAATTCTTTGGCATCTTGATCGTTCATTTGTACGAATCCCGGCTCATCCGCAAGTGCAGCAAGAGCTCGGCAGTTACCTGTCATTGAACGGCAAGAATAGTGACCCACTTCACGTACTGTGGAAAGTATCAATGGGAATTCTTCAGAGAGATCTTCCATCGGTGGTTCCCAGTCGCAAGCAAAGAACTCAGCTTTGCCGTTCGGACGGTCGAAGATTTGGCCTTTATACAAGTATGTTGTACCTTGATCTTCAGGGCCTTCGTCAGTACATGGCCATTGGATATAGCCCATGCCTTCCATTTTTTCGTAGGTTGCCCCTTTGTAAATTGGGCAAAGTGAACGAAGTTCATCCCAAATTTCTTTGGTATTGTTATAGTGCATTGGGTAACCCATTGCTGTAGCTAGTTCGCTAATGATCACCCAGTCGTCCTTGACATCGCCAGATGGTTCAACGGCTTTATAGAAACGTTGGAAACCACGGTCAGCGGCACTATACACACCTTCATGCTCAGCACAAGAAGTCGCAGGTAATAAAATATCTGCTTCTGCGGCTGTTTGAGTCATGAAGATATCTTGAACAATGAGAAGTTCAACTTTCTCGAAGGCTTTTTTAACCGCATTAATATCAGGCTCAGTTTGTAGTGTATCCTCACCCATGATATAGAATGCTTTAATTTTATCTTCCATGATTGCTTCAGGCACTTCACTCAACGGCACACCTGGTTTGGTTGGAATAGATGGCACGCCCCAAGCTTTCGCAAATTTTGCGTTAGTTTCTGGGTCAGCAAAACTTTGATAGCCTGGTAATGTGTTGAATAATGCACCCATATCGCACGCGCCCTGTACGTTGTTTTGACCACGTACTGGGTTCACCCCAACATTTGGTTTACCTAAGTTACCGGTAAGCATTGCCAAGCTTGCTAATGCACGTACGGTTTCTACACCTTGACGGAATTGGCAAACGCCCATACCCCATAAGATAGTAGCTGTTTCCGCTTTCGCATAAGTGCGGGCAATTTCACGCAACATTTCAGGTTCAATACCTGTGATATGTTGTGTGGATTCCGGTGTATAAGCTTTCACGGTTTCATAGAACGCATCGAAGTTTTCGGTGTGTTCATCAATAAATTTTTGATCTTGTAATCCTTCTTCTAAAATCACATTCATCATCGCATTCAAGAATGCGACGTTAGACCCGTTAGCAAGCGGCGCATAAATATCCGCAATACGGGCTGTTTCGATTTTACGAGGGTCACAAACAATAACTTTCGCCCCTTTTGCTTTGGCGTGGTTAATCCGACGCGCCACAATAGGGTGTGAAGTGGAGGCATTATAGCCAAAAATGAATACGCATTTGGTATCTTCAATCTCAACAATTGAGTTGGACATTGCGCCGTTACCGACCGATTTGAGCAGACCTGTTACAGAAGGGCCGTGTCACACGCGCGCACAACAGTCAATGTTGTTATTTCCTAATACCGCACGGGCGAATTTTTGCATAACGAAGTTCACTTCGTTACCTGGTCCACGGGAAGAGCCCGTTACCATAATCGATTCGTTACCGTACTTTTCTTTGATTTCACTGAGACGTCTTGCTGTGTAAGAAATCGCTTCTTCCCAGCTCACTGGTGTGAATGGTTCGCCACGTTTGTAGCGGATCATCGGTTGAGTTAGGCGAGGAGTCAGGATTTTTGTGTCATGCACAAAATCCCAGCCATAATATCCTTTTAGGCATAACTCCCCTTCGTTTGTCTTGCCGTTTGCACCTTCAGCTCCCACAATTTTGTTGTTTTCCACCAAAAGATGGATTTTACAACCTGAGGCACAATACGGACATACGGTAATTACTTTTTTAATAGCCATAGTAACGTCCTTATTTTAGTACAACACGAGGTTAGAGATAGAATTAGAATAATTAATTCTGGGTATATATTACACCCAAAATCAGTTTATAGTCTTACAAAAAACATGGATTTATTGATATAAAACATGTTTTCGTAATATTTTTAAAGTATGTTTAGAAAATCACCCTCACTTTTTTACAAAACAGGAATCTCTTCAAGCGATCTTCCCTCTTTTAAAAAATCATACATAAATTGCACAGACTCTTTTACGCTTTCTGTCATCGGAAAACCAAAGGAAACCAGATCGGGTTGGAGTCCAACAAAAACGATTTGTTTAATATCCTGTTCCAGTTGTTCAATGAGGTAATTGAGCGGCATATTATGCGTACTCATGAAAAACATTTCCGCAATGCTTTCTTTCTCAATGATTCGGATTTTGCCTGGTGCTAATTCCATATCAGCCGCATCAAAAATTAAAAGCAAATCGGGTTTCATGTCTCGCACAATATGTGCAACATTTTCTGGTGCCGAGCCGCCGTCAAGTGCGGTCCAATTTGGCAATGGATTTTCACTCAATAGCTGATAGAGATAAGGGCCTGCACCGTCATCCCCCATCATACTGTTGCCAACGGTTAAGATCACATTATTCGTCACGACGTTTCACCATAATATACATCACAGGTTCACGCTGAATCGATGCTAACGTATCCATCAGAATTTCGATCCACTCTTGATGTTCTGGGGTAAAATTGGCTTTATTTTCATCCATTGCTTTCGCCAATAAATTGACATGGCTGGAATCAATCACAATTTCACCAAATCGCATTAAGCCGGCAAATTTACGTTTAGCATCCCCTTCTGGAAAGCTATCTACAAAACGTTGATAAGCATCGTAGTCACAAACCAGTAATTTTTTAAAACAATCAATTACGCCAACATGGTGACCAATCGCCAAAGAGTAATACATCACCTGTTTTGCTTGCTCTGGCACTTGTTCATCGTTTTCGACGAAACGTTCGTTTAATAAATAGAAAAAGACTTTCGTTGTCATAACATTCCCATTTTTATAGGGGCAATCACTTGCCCCACTATTAATTATCCCGAAAACGGCATACTAATCGCATGCAAACGATTGACGATTTCGCTTAAACGCGGATCGGCTTCTCGTTCTAGGTATTCACCTAAACGTACACCAAATGGCACTTTGTCATTTTCTGTCATCATTGCCATAAATTGGTTAGCGATGTTACCGCCTTGACGATAACCGGCAAGACGACGCGCTTCACGTTCAAGACTAATACGCAAATCCAACGGAATAGTTGGGAAACGTAATTTAGCTTCTGCGTTAGGATCAGCTTTTTCTTGTTTACCTTTAAGCTTTTGATCAAGCAAACCAAGTGCTACCGCGAATCCATAAATGGTCGCTGCAGGGGTTGGAGGGCAGCCAGGGATATACACATCAATTGGCACAATTTGATCACTACCGCCCCAAACACAATAGAGATCGTGGAAAATACCGCCGCCACAACCGCAAGCCCCGTAAGAAATACAGATTTTAGGATCCGGTGCAGCTTGGTAAGCACGCATTGCTGGCGTACGCATCGCACGGGTAACTGCACCGGTGAACAATAAAATGTCCGCATGACGAGGTGAGGCTACCACTTTAATACCAAAACGTTCTGCATCGAATGTTGGCGTAATGGTACTGAAAATTTCGATTTCACACCCATTACAACCGCCGCAGTCCACACGATAAACGTAAGCTGAACGTTGAATATCTTTCAGCAACGTTTGTTTCATTTTGGCAATATTTTCATCAATACTAAACGGTGTTGATATGCCATTGACCGGCATTGGAATTTGTGTGTTCATCGTCTTTCGCCTCCTGCTAAAACGTTAGGTAAATCAACCGCACTTTGTTCTCGTTGCTCGAGCGCTTTTTTGAAATTCAAGCGAACCGGCTCTTTAAAGTCGATTAATTTCATCCGCATGTTGGATTCCATATTCGCGGTTTTTTCTAAGCTGTGCTGACGTTTACAAACCGGACAAGTATGCAACTCCACCAATTTTTGTTTCACTAATTCAGGTTTATCCAAAGTTTGTTTGAATAAATCAATGGTGTAGTTCAATTCTTTATAAGAAATAAACGGTTTACCACATTCCTGACAAGTTACTGTAGCAAAGGTTGTTTCTTGGAAAAGATCCTGTTTATTGGTCACTGAGAGTTCAAAATCTTGTGACAAGCGAATGGCTTTAGTTGGACAAACCTCTTCACAACGACCACAGAAAATACAACGACCAAGAAATAATGACCAGGTACGGTCGCCTGTCACCGGATCTGTTCTCATGGTCAACGCATTAGCTGGACAAGCAATGGTACAAGCCGCACAGACAATACATTGATCAGAATTGAGTTCCGGTTTTCCTCTAAAATCCTCATCGACTTCATAAGGTTTGAACGGATATTTGGTGGTGACATCACCTGCTTTAAATACCGTTTTTAGTAATTTAAACATATTCCGCCTCCCCTACTATTTCAATGGTGAATTTTTACGTTCGATACCGTAGCGTTCAATCTCTTTATAATCTACGGTTTTCGCTTTGCGTTTACGCACATCCACCACGGTGACACGGTCGGTACAAGAATAGCAAGGGTCAAGGCTACCAATAATAAGTGGCGCATCAGACACTGTATTGCCACGCAACATATAGCGTAAAGTTGGCCAGTTAGCATAAGTAGCAGCACGACAACGCCAACGGAAAAGTTTTTGATTATCTCCTAGCATTGACCAGTGAATATCTTCGCCACGTGGTGCTTCCGTAATCCCTAAAGCAAAACGTCCAGGGGTATAATTGAAACCTTCTTTTAAGATTTCACCACTTGGCAAATTGTCCACCATGTAATCGATGATATTCATGGATTCAAACACTTCATTAATCCGCACTTTCACACGAGATAACACGTCACCATTGGCTTCAGTGAAGAGATTGAAAGGAATATCACCATAACCGGAGAATGGGTGTACTTTACGCACATCACGAGCAAAGCCAGAACCACGAATCATTGGCCCAACCGGGCTAAAATCACGCGCGATATCTTTTGCCAAGACACCGACACCCACCGTACGTTGTTCCATATTCGGTGTATTCAATAAAATATCGGTTAAGGTTTTGAGTTCTTCACGCATTTCGCCGATAAGTTTGATACATTGCTCACGTTGATGTTTCAACATATCACGACGCACACCACCGATAAGGTTAATACCATAGGTTTTACGTGCACCGGTTAGCACTTCTGCCAAGGTCATAGATTTCTCACGAACGCGGAAGAATTGCATAAAGCCAGTATCAAAGCCGGTAAAGTGACTAGATAGACCTAAGTTTAATAAGTGACTGTGCAAACGTTCGACTTCTAATAAAATCGCACGAATCCATTCAGCGCGTTTTGGAATTTGAATTCCCAAAGCACTTTCGACGGAATTAGCATAGGCCACACTATGTGTGAAACCACAAATTCCACATACACGGTCAGCCAGGAAGTTAACTTGGTCGTAATCCATACGGGTTTCCGCCAATTTTTCCATACCACGGTGCACATAGAACAAACGATAGTCCGCATCAATGATATCTTCCCCATCCACGAACAAACGGAAGTGTCCAGGTTCATCAGAAGTGATATGTAACGGGCCAAGTGGAACGATACGTGCTTCGCCTTTTTCGTTAATAAATTCGTATGTTTCTGTCGCGGTTGTCGGATCGGGACGTAAACGATAATCCATGGAGTCTTTACGTAATGGATAAAGATCATCCGGCCAATCATCTGGCAACACTAAGCGTCGTTGGTCTGGTAAACCTACGGCTTTCAAACCATACATATCGAATAATTCACGCTCACCCCAAACCGCCGCTTTGACTTTTGGTGTCACTGACGGAAATTCTAAGCTCACAGGATCAACTAAGGCTTTAATGGTGATAAAAGTTTTCACTTCCCCTTCCATGGAAAGCACGTAGTACACTGCATAGTTGCCATGAATTGAACGCTCATCATTCCCAAATACCAAAGGTAACCAACCTTCATGTTGATAATAAAGGTATTCAACCACGTCAGGTAACATATTGGTTTTAATGGTAAGGGTAACCTGATTTGGTGTTGACCACTCCTCATCCAAAATGGTATTTGGAAATTTTGCATTGACTGCTTCAATGTAATTTTTGCCAATCATTTTGGCTGGATCGACTGATGTATTTTTAGTTAATTCCATATATTTATCCTCCTGTCGATCATTGCGCTAAACTTTGCCAAGGTAAAACTAACATTTCACCAAAAGACACTTGTTCAGATCCGAGTACAATTCCGACCGCACTTTTTAATAACTGCAAAATTGGTTCGGCAATATGAATACCCATAATAAACATGAATAACAATAAAATTGCCATCGCCACGAGTGAAACTTTGTTCACATCCCCCACTTCAACATTATCCGGTTGTTTGCCTAATACGGTTTTTAATACCATTAAAGACAATCCAGCTAACACGATAGTGAGCAAAATTAAACAGAACACCATTAACCAAGTTTTACCTGCGTAAATACCGGCAACAGCGATACTGAATTCACTGACGAACACGTTAAATGGTGGGATACCACCTAGTGCTAATGCACCACCGGCAAATAACACCGCTGTCATTGGTGCTACACGCCATAAACCACGTACTTGGTTCATATCACGGGTTTTATATTTTAATAATATGTTACCTGAAGCACAGAATAACAAGGTTTTCGCTAAACTATGGTTGATGGTATGTAATAAACCCGCAAATACACCGATTGGGCCACCTAAACCAAAGGCAAAGCTAATTAACCCCATGTTTTCAATACTGGAATATGCCAATAAACGTTTGATGTCGAATTGGACGATAATAAACAACGCCGCCACTAATACAGAGAGTAAACCAAATACCAACAACAAGGTTTGCGGGTATGTAGAACCAACTGCTTTAGAAACTAAGATGTAATAACGCAATACCACCAACATGGCACAATTCAATAACACGGCTGATAGAATCGCACTCACTGGACTTGGCGCCTCACTGTGTGCATCTGATAACCAAGTATGCATTGGAAATAGACCGCACTTAGTACCAAACCCAACCAAAATAAAGGCAAAAGCAAGATACATGAGCATTGGATTCAAACCCGCTGCCTGTTGATTGATTTCTGTCCAAAAAATAGCTTGGCTTGGATCAGCTAAAAGATTTGTTCCATTAGAGAACATTAAAATTGTGCCATACAATCCAAACGCCACCCCAACTGAACAAATAATGATGTATTTCCATGCTGCCTCAAGAGAGGTTTTTTGTTTGTATGTGCCGACCAAGAATGCAGAACTTAATGTAGTTGCTTCAATGGCTGCCCACATCAAAATCACATTATTGGTGATCACAGAAATAATCATGGTGAAGAAAAACAAATGCAAAAAGCCGTAATAATTGCAGTATGTTTTCAAATCAAGGTGCCCTTCGCGATATTCCGTACCGATGTAGCCGATAGAATAAATACCGGCTAACGTTCCGACAATAGCGATGAGACCTAAGAAAATAGCAGATAAACTGTCGATGTAAACCCAGTTATTTAATGCACTGATTTCCCCCTGAGTTAGCACGCCATTAATAATTTGTAAGGCAAATGCTAACATCAAAATCAAACCTGTAACATGAAGTGCGGTACAAATAGTTCGTGCTTTTGTCACGCCACAAGCGAAACTGGCAAGTGATATTGCTAAAGGTGCGATTAATAACGCGATTATCCATTGTTCATACATAGCGTTACCCCTTCAAACTCATAAGTTGTTTTGCATCTAATGAATGGAATGTACGGTAAATTTTGTTTACCAACACCACCATTATGATGACGGCAAAAATAGCATCTGTGGCAATTCCGATTTCCACTAACTCAGGTGCTTTATTTGCCAATAAGGCTAATGTGAGATGAGAACCGTTTTCCATCAAACAATAACCGAATACTTGTTTTACGATATTGCGTTGGCTAACAATGCATACTAAACCTAATAAGAAGTGACTTAATGACACTGATAATGCTGGTTTAAGATGTGCAACCAACGGTAAATCGATTGGGACAACAACAAAGTAGCACAATGTAACTATCACTGCTGTGATCGGGATCAACCAAGCGACATTTATTCCAGCTGGAGTTTGACTTTCATCAACTTTTTTCATCGCATAGATTAAAATCGCTGGCACCAAAACCACTTTGGTAATAAATGCGCTAATTGACCACATGTAAAGTTCGTGGGCTTGCATTTCATTAGCAAGATAAACAAACAGTAATACCAATACCAATGATTGCAAACTATAAAATAATGCAGCTTTTTTGGCGGTTCGAACCATAATTACGCAAAGAGAGGTAATAATGAGTAAACACGCAAGTCCATTTATCATTAACATAGATTCCTCCTTAACCTAACCAGCCAAACCTAACCAATATGCGGCGATAAAACTGGACACCACGGACATCACCATTAATACAACTAACACGAAACGCATAGAGAATGGTATAGGTTGTGCATTGGCAACCGCTTCTGATGGTTTACCGATGACACATTGTCCGAATTTATACAACAACCATACGAATGTCGCGGTAGATTCAACTAAAGCAAGCACCATTAACCAAGTAATCCATCCATATTCATGGCCTAATTCAAATCCGGCCGCAAATAATGGATATTTACTGAAGAATCCGTTAAATGGTGGTACCCCAGCAATCGCTAACGCGGCCACACCAAATCCAGCCCCTACCACTGGCATTGTACGCATAATGCCTTGTAGTAATGGCATAGAACGGGTTCCTGTCGCATAACTTAATGAACCCGCAACCAAGAAGAATAAGCTTTTCGCGAAAGCATGGTTGAAGATGTAGCTAATCGCTGCAACAAAGGCCAATTTAGAACCTAATGCAGCAAGAGAAATCCCAATGAAAATATAAGACAGTTGGGTAATAGTTGAATACGCCAATAAACGTTTTAAGTCAGTTTGTGGCAAGTACATTAAGAAGCCGTAAATTAAGGTAATCATCGCCATGATGATGCCGACTTCACCCACAATATGTGGAATCTCACCAGCAGACATAACAGAACGAGCGAAAATATACACCCCAACTTTAACCATTGATGCGGCATGCAAATACGCACTCACCGGTGTTGGTGCTTCCATCGCATTCGGCAACCAAATTTGCATTGGTAATTGTGCTGATTTACCCCACGCAGCAAACATCACACCGAATAACACGATGTTTTTTGCACTCGGGTCTAAATGTTCTAACGCGGTGATAGAGAAAGTACCTGATTGGCTGAATAAATAGGCTGCGGCAATATATAACCCAATTGCCCCCACGTGGGTGATAATCAAGGCTTTCATTGCGGCTGCTTGCGCTTTTGGTGTTTGGTAATAACTGATTAATGCCCAAGAACATCCCCCAGTAATTTCAAAGAACAATAATTGTCCTGCTAAAGTTGAGGAATACACCAAGCCCGCCATGGCACCGATAAAGATGAGCAAGAATGCATAAAAACGTGGTAACCCATTATGTGGGTGTTCACGGTTTTTATCAGTTAAGTAACCACAAGAATATAAGCAGATTAAGAAACCTAAGGCCACAACGGCAAAGGCAATTAGTGTACTGACTGCATCAAGAGTGACACCAAAGATCGCGGTTTTATCAAAAGCGACGATGTCATAAGTAACGCTTTGATGACCATCGGCAAACCATTGTCCTGCGACTAACAAGGTTCCCAGCGTAGCAAGCGCAGCAAATACTGTGGCAATTTGAGCAAAATGTTTTTTGTTCAAACCGACAATAAACGCCCCTACGAAAGGTAAAATGATTGTAATCAGAGCTAAACGTTCCATATTTGTCCTCCTTACAACCCAGTGAAGTAAAATACAAACGCCAACACAGAAATGCCGAAGCCGACCACGGTTAAACGTCCTGTTAACATAAAGCGGGTACGAGAAAGTGTGTTTTCAAAGACACAAGCCAATACGAACACCACTAATAATTTCACGAAGAATAAAATACTACCTAAAATGACCGCACTTAAGCTCATCTCTGTCGGGATACCGAAAGGAAGCAACACGCTCACAAAGATAGATGCCACAACCATAGATTTTAAACTTAAGCCGATTTTTAATAAGGCAAGTGCCGGACCAGAGTATTCAGTCAATGGACCTTCTTGTAACTCTTGTTCTGCTTCTGCCAAGTCGAATGGAATTTTACCCATTTCAATAAACACGGCGAAGAAGGCTGCAGCGATAGCAATCACTGTCGCAATTGGATATTGCCAAGTGTTTTCGGAAAGTGCATTACCGATAACCGCAAAATTGGTTGAACCGGCAATTAACGCAATGACAAGGAATGCCAACATGAGAATTGGCTCTACCAAGACACCTAATGTGACTTCACGACTTGCCCCTAAACTTGAGAATGTGCTGTTTGAATCCAAACCCGCAATTGAAAAGAAGAAACGGAACAAAGCGAATAAATAAATCACAGTGATTAAATCACTGCCTGCGCCAAACGGTGCGACACGGGTAAATAAAGGCAAGCTCATGGCGACTACCATCACGGTGCTGATTAGCACATAAGGCATCGCTTTAGAAACCCAACCCGCATTGTCAGGCCAAATGTTTTGACGTTTCATTAATTTCGCAATATCGCGATAATCTTGTAACACGCCAGGACCGCGACGAGATTGAATACGAGCACGGATCATACGTGAAATACCGGAAAATAACGGTGCAAGGGCAAGCAAAATCAAGGCTTGCACAATGGCAAAAACAAACATTCCGGCAGATGTTGCAATTTCTGAAGGTAACGTAATCATCTTCAACCTCCTACATCAACGCAATGGAAAGTAGTATTGCCACCAAGGCAATCAAGAAGTACACGCAGTACACACGGAAGTCACCTTGTTGCAACCATTGGATTTTTGTTCCTAACCAAGGAATAAAATGAGCGATAGGCATCGTCATTTTTTCTTCCCAGAAAGGTTCAGCTTTTGTTGCGCCTTTAATTACCGCTTGGATACCCTTATCACCTAAAGGTGCAGGATCCAACACTTCACGCAAGGTATAAAGCGATTTGAAAATCGTACGTAACGGACGAGTGAAACTACCTGCAGAGGC
Organism: Haemophilus sp. HMSC71H05; assembly: GCF_001838635.1. Lineage (NCBI taxonomy): Bacteria > Pseudomonadati > Pseudomonadota > Gammaproteobacteria > Pasteurellales > Pasteurellaceae > Haemophilus > Haemophilus sp. HMSC71H05. Next base: position 82,712 of record NZ_KV838023.1, on the reverse strand, counting down.
AGCCATATCTTGTTCATAAGCATAACCACAAGCCCATGGATTGCCTTTTGCACGATCGGATAAACGTTGATTTTTGGTGAACGCATAGAAACTAAATGGCAAGAAGAAAAATGCCAATAACATGATAGTCACCATTGGTGTTGAAAGTGCAGTATGCGGTTCAGCTTGTGCAACCACTACTCCATTTTGAGCCAACATTAGCGGTTCGCTATGAGCAAGTGCGGTCGAAATTTTTGCAATTATTGGGGTCACTACTGATGCGCCCACACCTAACAACACACAGCATAACGCTAACACAGCCATCGCAATCACCATTGGTTTTGGCACTTCACGTGCATTGGCTGCTTTTTCACTACGTGGTGCACCACCGAAGCTGATACCGTACACTTTCACGAAACAAAGTGCCGCTAACGCACCAGTCAATGCCAACATAATGATGGCAATCGGACCGGCAAGTTTTAATACGAAATCATCACTTTGGCTTAAGGTGAATAAAGATTGATAAGTAAACCATTCACTGACAAAACCGTTAAACGGTGGCAATGCCGAAATCGCCATGGTACCGATTAAGAAACAGAATGCAGTGTAAGGCATAAGTTTGCCTAAGCCGCCCATTAAGTCCATGTCTTTAGTATGCAAGCGATACATTACTGAACCTGCACCTAAGAATAACAAGCCTTTGAATACAGCATGGTTAAGTAAGTGGTATAAACCACCAAGTAAGCCCACGGTTGCCAACACTGGATGATGTGTCGCGATACCAATCATACCAACGCCCACACCCATCATAATGATACCGATATTTTCTACCGTGTGATAAGCCAAGAGTTTTTTGATGTCATGTTCTGCCAAGGCATAAAGTACGCCGAGTACGGAGGATACCGCACCAAAACCAAGTACGATAACACCATACCAAACATTGGTGGAACCGAGAAGATCGACACCGACTTTGATGATCCCGAATATACCGATTTTCACCATCACACCAGACATCATCGCTGATGCATGAGATGGTGCAGCCGGGTGAGCTTTCGGTAACCAGCTGTGTAATGGAATCATCCCTGCTTTGGCGCCAAAACCTAGAAATGCCAAAATAAAGGCGGTAAAGGCAAGCGGTGCCGGTAAAGTGGTTTGACGGAATGCGCTAAATTCAAAACTACCGGCATAGCAGTAGAAAATGAAGAAGGCGATCATAATTAATACCGAACCGGCATGCGCAATAAAGAAATAAAGCAAGCCTGCATTTACGGCGTTGTCATCTTGTTCGGTAAGAACTAAGAAATAAGATGCCAATGACATCATTTCAAAGAATACAAGGAAGTAGAACGCATTATCGCTGGTGACTAACGCAACCATGGAAGCGATAAATAAATTCATAAAGAAGCCCATGGAACCTGCGCCTTTACCTTTGTATTCTTTTACATAAGAGAAAGAATAAAGTGCAGTCACAATCACTAATAAAGAAATGACGCACACCATAAACGCTGCCAATCCGTCAATACGGATGGAGAACGAGGCAAATTCAAATGGGGTTTTGAAAACATCAACGACTGTGTCGCTGCTGATCAGAACGGGGATGCAGGCAACAATACCTAACACTCCAGCAAGTACACCGGTCACGCCGGATATATTGATTGAAAGTTGTTCGTTTCGTCTCACTGCGAGCGAAATAAACGCACCTACGACATAAATCAACAGGGTCGTGATGAGTAAATTGATAGGTAAACTCATAATATCACTCCATTGATTACAAGTTAAAACACACTAATTATCTTGGAATAGCAGGCGAAGAAACCATTGCCATTTCACGTTTTCTTTCGTTAGCCTGTTTGATACTCTCATCACTAATAATAAATAACGTTTTGGTCGGACAGGTTTGTACACAAGCCGGACCATCTTCACGGAAATAGCAAAGATCGCATTTCACAGCAATGGCTTTTACGCCTGGTTGCCATGCCAGCATATTGTGTAAATCCGTATTATCTGGTGCAGTACGAATATCTCGTTTTACCGCATCAGTGAAAGAGAATCCCTCATAATAGGTTGGTGCGTCAATCGGTGCAGAACCATGTTGGGTAATTGCACCGAATGGGCAAGCAATACCACAAAGTTTACAACCGATACAGAGACTTTCGTTAAGTTGAATAGTGTCATCAATATGTGTAATCGCATGTACAGGACACACGGTAGCACATGGTGAATCATCACAATGACGACAGAGAATTGGCACGGTTACATCATCATTACGCATGACTTGTAAACGTGGAAAAGATTGTAATCCGAAAGCTTTATGCACTTCGCTACAAGCGGCCATACAGGTGTTGCATCCAATGCAATCCTTCGGATCACCGATTACAAAACGATTCATACATTCCCCTCCTTGTATGTAAATAACGTTTCTACAATAACCACTCCAGTAGTAAGGATACTCCTGTCGAAAAGTAAAGCTCAAGAAGTAATTCAAAAATTTGTGATTAAGATCAAAAGATTTTGATTGTTTTTCTACAGCTGTGATGCAGCTGTTAAATAACCGTGAAACATAATAATTTTATGTTAAAAATGTGAACAAATTTCCAACAAATAGACATCACCTTATTTGAAATATCGCTATACAAATTTAAATGGTTACGTGATAAAATTTCCTTTTCGCAGTATGTTTATTGGCACACAATAAACAATTCATCTCATAAACATTCTAACTAAGGACAGATTATGTGTTTAGGTATTCCGGGACAAATCATTCAAGTAGCTGACAGCGCATTACAGCTTGCTGTAGTCGATGTCTGCGGAGTAAAAAGAGAAGTTAATATTTCATTAATTTGTCAGGATGACCCAAAACCGCTGGTTGGCAAATGGGTTCTCGTACATGTGGGTTTTGCCATGACAATTATTGATGAAGAAGAAGCCAAACAGACGCAAGAAGCCTTAATTGCGATGAGCCAGCTGGAACACGAAGTCGGCGATTTTCTTGGTCTCAATCAAAAATAAACAGGATTGCGTTATGCAAGGGATCGAATTACGCATAAAAGGAAAAGTTCAGGGCGTGGGATTTCGCCCTTTTGTCTGGCTTCTGGCAAATCAATATGGATTAAATGGGGATGTCAATAATGATGGACAAGGCGTGTTAATTCGTTTTGTCTCTCCACCAGCAAATGCACTTGAGCAATTTTTATCCGACCTACAAAATAAACTCCCACCGCTAGCGCAAATTACTGACATTACTCAGCGCGCCATAAATTGGCCTGACTCCGCCACAGTAACAAGCTTTACTATCCGGGAAAGCGAAAATAATCAAATGGATACGCAAATTATTCCCGATGCGGCGACCTGTCCACATTGTTTAGCTGACTTATTCGATCCCAACAATCGACGTTATCACTACCCCTTTACCAATTGTACCCATTGTGGCCCACGTTTTACCATCATCAAGGCAATTCCTTACGACCGAAAAAACACGGCGATGTCTGTTTTTCCGCTTTGTCCACAATGTGAAAAAGAATATAAAGATCCCGCTGATCGTCGTTTTCATGCTCAACCTAATGCTTGTTCAGTCTGTGGCCCCCATATCTGGTTACAAGATCGAGAACAAACCCTTGCTACTCATGAAACCGCGCTAAAACAGACCGCACTTTTATTGCAACAAGGTTACATCGTCGCGGTTAAAGGCTTAGGCGGTTTCCATCTAGCCTGTGATGCGAATAATCAAAAGACGGTTGATTTATTACGTCAACGGAAACATCGTCCCACAAAACCATTAGCCATTATGGTGCCAGATCTGCAGTTTTTACAGAATTTGAGTTCTCAAGAAACAGAATTGCTAACCAGCAGTGCAGCACCGATTGTACTACTAGCAAAACATAAAGTACCCAATATTGCTGATAACATCGCACCTAACTTGCAAGAAATCGGTGTCATGCTTCCAAGTAATCCACTACAACATTTGTTATTACGCGCGATTAATCGTCCGCTCGTGATGACCTCTGCGAATGCAAGTGGGCAACCTCCAGTGCTAAAAAATGAACATGCGGTGGAACAATTAGCTGATTTAGCGGATTTTTATCTTTGTCACAATCGCGATATTCTACAACGTGCTGATGATAGTCTTGTTCGCGTTGCCTTCGATGGATTAGAAACATTGCGTCGTGCTCGTGGCTATGTGCCAGATGAAATACCGCTTGAAACACAAAGCACAAAAAATGTGTTGGCGTTGGGTTCTGATCTGAAAAATACCTTCTGCTTACTACGTCACAATAAAGCCGTACTGAGCCAACATATTGGTGATACTGCAAATGAGCAAGTGCGGTCACAATTAAGTGAGAATCTTGAATTATTTCAAAATATTTATCAATTTAAACCAGACATCATCGCGGTGGATGCTCATCCTGGCTATTTTTCATCTTCTATCGGAAAACAACTTGCTGAACAGCAACAAATCCCCCCCATCGAAGTACTTCATCATCATGCTCATATTGTCAGCGTGATGGCCGAACATCATTGCAATGAACCTGTAATTGGTCTTGCGCTAGACGGTATCGGCATGGGCGAAAATGGACAACTTTGGGGAGGTGAATGTCTACTCGTTGATTATCAACAGAGTCAATATTTAGGTGGTCTGCCTGCTGTTGCTCTGCCAGGAGGCGATCTTGCAGCTAAACAACCTTGGCGCAACTGGCTGGCTCACCTGCATCAATTTGTGCCACAATGGCAAGAAATACTCACTAAAACTTGCGATGAACCGAATTGGCAAATATTAATCAATGCCATTGAGCGCGGACTCAATTGCCCCTCTATATCATCTGCGGGTCGCTTATTTGATGCCGTAGCTTATGCTCTCGGTATTGCTCCAACCATTGTTTCTTGGGAGGGCGAAGCTGCCTGTCATTTAGAAGCACTAGCAAATACCTCATCTTTGGCGACACAAGCACAAAGTGCGGTCAATATTCCAGTAAAAATGCCACTTATCGGCAATAAACTGGATTTGGCTTATTTCTGGCAAAGTTGGTTGAATTACCAGGCGCCTCTTGCAGATAAAGCCTTCGCCTTTCACAATGCTCTCGCCCAGGGTTTTGCTGAACTCGCGACAAACCAAGCACTAAAACACCAATGCAGTACCATCGTATTATCTGGCGGTGTGATGCATAACCAACTGCTACGTCGCTTATTAAAACAAAATTTGTGCGAATTCCATGTACTAAGTGCGCATAAACTACCAATGGGTGATGGTGGACTCAGTTTAGGTCAGGCGGTTATTGCCATGCATAGAAACTGATAATCCTTAATGTTAAATATAAGAAAAAGAGTTAATCGAAAAGTGACGATTAACTCTTTTGTTTTTTTGTATTTCTTTTTATAGCGGAATACTGGAAAAGAAAACTAATAGTAACGGTGGCAGAATATTCGTGACAAATCCGAATGAAATCGCAATTGGCGTGACTTCAATACCTCCCGCTTTTTGAATAATTGGCAAGGTGCAATCTATTGCTGTCGCACCCGTAATCCCAATTGCAGTCGAACGGAAATGACGCATAAATAATGGGATGACAAATAAACTGACAATTTCACGGGATAAGTCATTAAAAAAGGCAATACTACCCTGTACTGGTCCCCATGCATTGGTTAATACCACGCTGGATAACGAATACCATCCCATTCCAGAGGCAAACGCCAATCCTTGCGTAATTGGCATAGCCAAAACGAAAGCAGCAATGATACCGCCTAGTAATGAAGTAAAAGTAAACACCATCCCCGTTTGGAAACCTCGTCTATTGAACAGAGCTTCTTTCAAGGAAATGCCGTTATTTCTTAGCTGAATCCCCACAAAGAAAATCAGTACAATCAACACATACAGATTGATACCTGTGGGCAACATGAGATGGGATTTGAATAAGAAACCACAAAGGGTACCAATCACCACTGTGCCAGAAAGTTTGAGCGAGTCAATTAAGGAGTGCCAACGAGAATCAATTTTACCTTGTGATTTAAGTGGCTCAGCGGGGTTTAAGCGGTCATAAAGCATCAAGCCAATCATATTGGATCCCAAAATGATCGCAGATAGCGTCACTGCAGTTGTGCCAATAATAGGCAGTTTATGTTCTAAATCATCTAACTGACCAAGTAAATAGCCCATTAAGAAAAGAATAATGTAAAGCAAAAACATCACGATATGATTTATTTTTGCAATATAGGATTTATTATTGACCTTTAATAAATAACCTAACACCATTGGTATTAAGACAATTAATAAGCCATTTATCATATCCTGCATCATACTTCTCCTTTCTTATTCCATTAGAGCTAGCATACCCCTTTTCGTCCTCTTTTTCAAAGCGCATAAAAAAAGTGCGGTCAAATCAACCGCACTTTTAATCATTTGAAAATTAAACTGATTAGCCATTTACTTGACGACGTGCTAATACCGCATCAGATAACTGTTTTAACACGATTTCTGTATCTTCCCAACCGATACAAGCATCAGTGATACTTTGTCCGTAAGTCTGCGCTTTACCATCGACTAAATCTTGACGCCCTTCAACGATATGACTTTCTACCATGACACCAAAGATCTGTTTTGAACCACCTGCAATTTGCTGGCAAACATCTTCACAAACGTCCATTTGTTTTTTGAATTGTTTGCTACTATTTGCATGACTGAAATCAACCATTACATGTGGAATACGACCTGATTTTTCGATCTCTGCACAAACTTTTGCAACGTCTTCTGCTTTATAGTTAGGACCTTTATCCCCACCACGTAAAATAATGTGGCAGTCTTCATTTCCTTTTGTTGAAACAATAGCCGAATGACCAAATTTTGTCACAGATAAGAAGTAGTGCGAAGCTTCTGCCGCGCCCATTGCATCTAAGGCTACTTTTACGCCACCATTTGTGCCATTTTTAAAGCCTACCGCGCAAGATAAGCCTGAAGCTAATTCACGGTGAACTTGAGATTCAGTTGTTCTCGCACCAATTGCGCCCCAGCTCATGAAATCAGCTACATATTGTGGTGTGATCATATCTAAGAACTCACCCGCTGATGGTACGCCTAAGTTGTTAATATCTGATAATAATTTACGTGCAATACGCAAACCATCATTTAAACGATATGTATCATTTAAATAAGGATCATTAATTAAGCCTTTCCAGCCCACTGTTGTACGCGGCTTTTCAAAGTAAACACGCATCACCACTTCAAGTGTATCTTTATATTTATCACGTAATACTTTTAAACGTTTTGCGTAATCTAATGCGGCTTTAGGATCATGAATAGAACAAGGACCAATTACTACAAGTAAACGGTCATCTTTCCCATGAATAATATTGTGCGCATGCAAACGGGTTTCATGAACTAAATCTGCCGCTTCTTGACTTGCTGGAAATTTTTCTAATAAGGCAATTGGAGGTAATACCTGATCGACTTTTTCAATTCGGGTATCATCATTTGCAACTTTTACTTCGATTTCTTCTTTCTTCGTCGCCATATGTCACTCTCTAAATCTTAAATGTTGTGCTTAAATCTAATGGCGTTACTCTACACCTATTTTTTGTACTAGTAAACTAGTTCATTTGAATTCTTACACAATTATTATGTGATTGCGTAAAATTTATACTACCTAGGCACTAAAACAGGGCGTTATTAAACTATATTTCCGCCTTGGCTGGCAAGGTTTTTGACGTAAAAATAGGTTGTACCAGCCCTATTTAAACAGAATGATTCTTTTATCCTTCAAATTAACAAAGAGGTTTAGATAAATGCGGGCAAAAAGAACAATTTCAACATCTACCGCACTTTTTAAAAATATTTTTTCAATGCCCTTGTTTTTACTGAACATCCCCCTCATTTTTTTGTCTGATTGAACACTTATTCAGTCATTTATTTTTACTTGGAGAACTCTATGAAGAAAAGAAATTTTGTATTAACCGGTATAGCATTAGGTTTAAGCGTGTTTGCAACCTCTTTATCCGCTCAAGCGGCTATTCCCAATGAGATTGTCGAACAAGGTAGCCTTGCGCCAATGTTAGAAAAAGCACAAGCAGCAGTTGTGACCCTTTCTGTTGAAGGCAAAGCAAAAGCAAACAGCCGCTCAGCATCACCTGATGATATTCCAGAAGAATTTAAATTTTTCTTTGGTGATCAATTTGGCGAACAATTTGGTGGAGATCGTGGTGCATCACGCAACTTCCGAGGTTTAGGTTCTGGCGTGATCATCAATGCAGATAAAGGCTATGTTTTAACTAACAATCACGTGGTAGATGGTGCGGATAAAATCACCGTAAAATTGCAAGACGGACGTGAGTTCAAAGCAAAACTCGTTGGAAAAGATGAACAATCTGATATCGCTTTAGTACAACTCGAAAAACCAACAAATCTCACCGCGATCAAAATGGCTGACTCCGATAAATTACGTGTCGGTGATTTTACCGTTGCTATTGGTAACCCATTTGGTTTAGGTCAAACTGTAACCTCTGGTATCGTTTCAGCACTTGGTCGCTCTACTGGTTCTGATAGCGGTGCTTATGAAAACTATATCCAAACGGATGCTGCGGTAAACCGTGGTAACTCTGGTGGTGCATTATTGAATTTACAAGGTGAATTAATCGGTATTAATACGGCTATTATTTCTCCAAGTGGCGGTAATGCAGGGATTGCCTTTGCAATTCCAAGCAACCAAGCCAATAATCTCGTTCAACAAATCTTAGAATTTGGTGAAGTTCGCCGTGGTTTACTCGGTATTAAAGGTGGCGAATTAAATGCTGATTTAGCAAAAGCCTTTAATGTTAGTGCGCAACAAGGTGCATTTGTGAGTGAAGTCATTCCAAATTCTGCTGCAGAAAAAGCCGGCTTAAAAGCGGGTGATGTGATTACCGCAATGAATGGTCAAAAAATTTCAAGCTTCGCCGAAATGCGTGCAAAAATCGCAACTTCTGGTGCGGGTAAAGAAATTGAACTCACTTATTTACGTGATGGCAAAACTGATAACGTAAAAGTGACCTTACAAGCAGACGATGGCTCTCAAACGGCAAGTAAAACAGAACTTCCTGCACTAGATGGTGCAACCTTAAACAACTACGATGCAAAAGGTGTTAAAGGTGTAGAAATTAGTAAAGTACAGCCAAATTCAATGGCGTCACAACGCGGTTTAAAATCGGGTGATATAATCATCGGCATCAACCGTCAGCCAATTGAAAGCACGCAAGACTTACGCAAAGCGCTAGATGAAAAACCATCTGCTGTTGCACTCAATATCTTACGTGGTAAAAACAACTTCTACTTATTAGTGCAATAAAATAAAAAAGAGCGGTTAATTTGACCGCTCTTTTTCTTTATTCAGATATCATAAACTGCTCTCTCAATTGATGAAGTTGATCACGTACAGCAGCGGCTTTTTCAAATTCGAGATCTTGAGCAAATTTATACATTTGTTGTTCCAATTTTTTAATTTGTTGTTGGAATTCTTTGGCTGATTTAGGCGCATTGTAAAGTGCGGTCGGTTCAGCAGCTGTTTTTCCACGCTGTTTCGATTTGGCTTTTTGATTTGCACCTTGACCAATATCTAACAACTCGCCCACTTTCTTATTCAATGCCTGTGGAACAATGCCGTGCTCTTCATTGTATTTCATTTGTTTTTCACGACGGCGATTCGTTTCGGTAATGGCTTTTTCCATAGATTTAGTAATACTATCAGCATACAAAATTGCTTTACCATTCAAGTTTCGAGCGGCACGACCGATGGTTTGAATTAAGGAACGCTCAGAACGCAAGAAACCTTCTTTATCCGCATCTAAAATGGCGACAAGAGAAACTTCTGGAATATCCAAGCCCTCACGTAACAAGTTGATACCAACCAACACATCGAATTCACCTAAACGTAAATCACGAATAATCTCTACACGCTCAACAGTATCAATATCTGAGTGCAGATAACGCACACGAATGCCGTGTTCATCTAGGTAATCCGTTAAATCTTCCGCCATTTTCTTCGTCAGCGTCGTCACTAAAACACGCTCATTTTTGTCAGCTCTTTGACGCGCTTCAGACAGTAAATCATCAACTTGAATCGACACAGGTCGAATTTCAATTTGTGGATCGAGTAAGCCCGTTGGACGTACCACCTGATCGACAATTTCAGTGCCTGATTTTTCCAACTCATAAGGGCCTGGAGTCGCTGAAACGTAAATCGTCTGCGGCGCTAAACGTTCAAACTCTTCAAAGCGTAATGGACGGTTATCCAATGCAGAAGGCAAACGGAAACCATATTCCACTAAGGTTTCTTTACGAGAACGGTCACCACGATACATCCCGCCAATTTGCGGCACAGTCACGTGTGATTCATCAATAATCAAAATCGCATCAGATGGCATATAATCAAATAATGTCGGAGGCGGTTCGCCTTCATTTCTGCCAGAAAGATAGCGTGAATAGTTTTCGATGCCTGAGCAATAGCCAAGCTCATTCATCATCTCAATGTCAAATTGCGTACGTTGGGTTATGCGCTGCTCTTCCAGTAATTTATGTTCCTTGATGAAATATTCACGGCGTTGCACAAGCTCCGCTTTGATTTTTTCAATGGCATCTAAAATACGCTCTCTTGGTGTCACGTAGTGGGTTTTTGGATACACCGTAAAACGCGGAACAGCGCCAAAACTAGTACCCGTTAAAGGATCAAATAAACTTAAGCGTTCAATTTCATCATCAAATAATTCAATTCTTACCGCACGATCATCTGATTCAGCAGGAAAAATATCAATCACTTCGCCCCGCACTCGGAATGTACCACGCTGAAAGGCTTGATCGTTTCTTGTATATTGCAATTCCGCTAACTTCGCTAAAATCTGACGTTGATCGATAATGGCACCTTGCTGTAAATGCAACATCATTTGTAAATAGCTATCAGGGTCTCCCAAACCATAAATCGCAGATACAGATGCCACTACGATAGTATCTCGACGCTCCAAAAATGACTTCGTAGCTGAAAGACGCATCTGTTCAATCTGATCATTAATAGAAGCATCTTTTTCGATAAAGGTATCACTACTCGGTACATAAGCTTCCGGCTGATAATAATCATAGTATGAGACGAAATATTCCACCGCGTTTTCAGGAAAGAATGCTTTCATTTCTGCATAAAGCTGAGCGGCAAGCGTTTTATTTGGGGCAAGCAACATTGCTGGACGGTTTAACGTCGCAATAACATTTGCAATGGTAAAGGTTTTACCCGATCCCGTTACCCCGAGAAGGGTTTGATGCGCCAAACCATCCTCTAAATTTTCGACTAATTTTTCGATCGCTTGGGGTTGATCACCGGAAGGTTTAAAATCGGAATGAAGAATAAAAGGCTTAGTATTAATTTTCTCTGCCATAAGTGCGGTCAATTTTTTTACTGTTTTAGAAGTGTGGCTATTTTAGCACATTTATTACTCCAAATTGAGCGATAAAAATCCAAGTTTTACACACACTTAGGCGTGTCAAGTCTTAAACACTTCAAAATTGAAAAATATTTTATTTTTTTTACTGGACTTTATATAACATATTGATATTTAAACAAATATCAACGAATGGCTAATAGATGAACAATTTGAGACAAAGCCAGTCTGCACCAGTGGTTGACCATTTTAAACAAAAACAATCCACAAAGTTATCCACAGGCTTTGTGGATAGCAAAAACGGTAAATTTTTTTGTCATTTTTTTCATTTTGAGTATTGACAAGCGACAGGTCGCTCATTAAAATGCGCGCCTATTCTTTGTGATACCAAATTTATTCCTCCTTAGTTCAGTCGGTAGAACGGTGGACTGTTAATCCATATGTCGCAGGTTCGAGTCCCGCAGGAGGAGCCAAATTTCTCTTTTGGTTTAGCTTTCGTTTGTCTCCTTTTACGAATCCTAAATTTGTAGCCAAAAGAATTTAAGCCCATCGTGTTGATGGGCTTTATTTTTATCTAATCAATGCTTATTTGATGAATTATCAGGCTAATTTAATGATGAACGATCATCCATTAAGTTATCGCATTCCCAGCCAATATAGTCGCCTGAAAACTCCATAGCGAGTTTTTCAAAGCGCTCTACCCACTCGAAGATCTCATTACTGTCTAATGAAAGCTCTTGCTCCAATTTCACCATGAAATAAGGCTGCTCATCTTCTTCCGTCTGGATGGCTTGGCTTGAATATTTCAGCGTACTAAAAGACACTTTTCCAAGCGTTAGTTCATCCATAAAGGGAAACATTTTTTCTTCTTCATCAAAATGGAAAGTATGCTCAATCAAATAAGTATCACTTAAATTACGCCCTTTGCTATTCAGCATACTCAAAATCTCTTCCGTCGCATTTAATTTCATTTCCAATGGAGAAGCCAATAAGAAATCGAAATAGGTATCCCAATTGGGATCATCCTGCACATTGATTTCTGAGACAAAATCAAGCTGCTGAAGCGTTTCTTTAAGCAAAGCATCGTGTTCACAATAAAAATGCATTTTTGCCTGATGGTTGCAAATAAAGTGCCCAGCAAAGAAAACATTTGGAAGTGCGGTCAATTGTGCAAGGATTTTAAAAAGACGATTAATCAATTTTTCATATTCGTCTTCATTCGGCAAACCATCCTCATCTCCCTGATAAGGCACGGTAAATTGCACAACTTTACTAAGATGTTTACCATGGTAAACATCTAAATCTTCAATATTTGCGGTAAACACGGCAGGCATGCCATTCACTTGTGAACGGTAATTCTGCCAATTTGCCATATCCATGTTGCTTTCCTATTTAAATTCTGCCCAAATTGGTGCGTGATCGGACGGTTTTTCCATCGCACGAATATCCAATGCAATGCCAACATCAACACAACGCTCTGCTAATTGATGATTGACTAAAATATGATCGATACGTAATCCACGGTTGTCATCGAAACCTTTTGAGCGATAATCAAACCACGAGAATTTGTCATTGGCTGTTGGATTTAATTTGCGGAACGTGTCTTCCAATCCATAATCGTATAAGCGTTGATACCATTCGCGCTCTTCAGGTAAGAATGAACATTTACCGGTACGCAACCAACGTTTGCGGTTTTCATCGCCGATACCAATATCCAAATCGCTTGGACTGATATTCATATCGCCCATAATTAAAACCGGATTGGCTTTATCGTGATCTTGTTCTAAATAACGTTGAAGATCCGCATAAAATTTTTCTTTTGCCGGAAACTTCGTTTCATGAGCACGGCTTTCCCCTTGTGGGAAATAGCCATTAATTACCGTTAACAAACCAAACGGGGTTTCTAAATCTGCCATAATAATGCGTTTTTGCGCATCTTCATTATCGGTTGGAAAACCACGACGCACTGCTTTTGGTTCTTGTTTGGTTAACAGTGCTACACCATAGTGACCTTTTTGCCCGTGATGAAAAACGTGATAGCCCAGATTTTCTGTAATTGTATAAGGAAAATCCTCATCTGCTACTTTGATTTCTTGTAAACCAATCACATCCGGTTGGTATTTTTCAATAATTGCTTCAAGTTGATGAGGGCGGGCACGTAACCCATTAATATTAAAGGAGATAAATTTCATTTTTGTTCCTAATGTGAAAAATTGGATCTATTATACAAAATAATTGAAATCTTAACCGCACTTTTCCTCTGTAATGGAAGAAGTTACGCCTATTAATGTGATTACGCTTCAGTTGCAATCAAATGAATTTGCTCCTCTTTTCTCATTAAAATTTTTCCTAAAAACGCACTTTATAAATAAAACTAACTTGCTTATACTGGCGGCGCTTTTATTACTTTACTCGGATCATTTTATGAATATTTATACTTACTTGTGTTTTCTCACCACAATAGCCATTCTTATCAGTTTTATCACACGTAAACTGAACGATAATATCCAATATACCATTGCCATCACTGCCACCTCCATGGCGGGCTCGCTTTTCCTAGTGTTATTGGGATATTTTGGCTGGTTTAATTTGGATGACATTGCAATACGCGTCATCGAACGAATTAATTTTAAAGATTTCTTATTGAACGGGATTTTAGGTTTTTTACTCTTTGCCGGCGCCTTGGGCATTAAACTTCCAGTCTTAAACAATCAAAAATGGGAAATTACCACTTTCGCTTTGTTCTCAACGCTTGCTTCCACCTTTTTTATTGGTTTTCTACTTTATGGCGTAGCTTTACTTTTCGGTTGGCATATTGATTTAATTTACTGCATCTTATTTGGTGCACTCATATCGCCTGATGACCCGATTGCCGTACTTGCCATTATCAAAAACTTAAAAGCACCAAAACGCTTATCTATGCAAGTGGAAGGTGAATCACTTTTTAATGATGGTATTGGCTTAGTAATTTTCACCACGGTTTTTGCTGTCGCATTTGGCGGTCATGAACCAACAGCAAGCGGCATTCTCCATTTATTTTTTAAAGAAGCTTTAGGCGGGATTGCATTTGGATTGGTTTTAGGTCTATTCGCCCATTATCTGATTTCAGCCACCGATGATGGTTCGTTAGAAATTCTTTTGACCTTAATCGTACCCACTGCGGGCTTTATGCTTGCTAATCTCTTACATGTCTCAGGTGCATTAGCGATGGTTGTCGCCGGGATTTTAATCGGGAATTGGACAAGATACACCGGCTTTTCTCAACAAAGCCAACGCTATTTAGATCACTTTTGGGAAATGATCGATCACTTTCTCAATTCCTTACTCTTCATCTTGATCGGTTTAGCGATTTTATTGATTCATGTGTCTTGGCAAGGGTTAATCTTAATTTTCCTTGCTATTCCAGTGTGCTTAATCTGTCGCTATGCCAGCGTTTGGCTACCATTCCAAGTCATGAAACGCTACCGTAAATACAACCCTTACACCATGAAAGTACTCACTTGGGGCGCATTACGAGGCGGATTAGCACTTGCTATGGCACTTTCTATTCCAAGCGGTCAATTTTATATTGAAGGATTAGAAATGGATGTTCGTGATCTTATTTTAGGTATGACATATGCGGTAGTGGCATTCTCAATTCTCGTTCAAGGCATGACAATTGAAACCTTAATTCGTAAATCAAAAGAAGCAACCATGCGTGAACGTGGCTATACGGGTATCGGATTAGCGAAATAATCAATCACGTTTATATCTTTGGCTCAGCATTTGCTGAGCCTATTTTTGGAATCTGAGAGATGACTCCTTCACGATGCCACCACTCTCCTTCTTTAGGAGGGATAAACACATCAAATGCCTGACCTTTAAATTCAAATTGCAATCTTGCAGCATGCAAATAAGTGCGGTCAATATTTTCAGTGTTTTTACCATAAAGCGTATCGCCTAAAATCGGACTCCCTAAGCTTTTCATCGCCACACGCAATTGATGGGTTTTACCAGTTTGTGGCTTTAAGATAAATAATCGTAAATTAGGCTCACAACTTACACTTTCAAAACGCGTAATTGCGGGATTTTCTTTCGATTGGCAAAGTTTCCAAGCCCCATTACGAGCCTTTTGCATATCGCCGACAATCAATCCTTGCTTCTTTTTGGGCTTTTGATTGCTGAGTGCAAGATAAGTCTTTTGGATATGATGTTCAGAAAAAAGTCGGAAAAATTCAGCCGCACTTTCAGCATTCAATGCAAAGATGAGTAAACCTGATGTCACTTTATCTAACCGATGCACAAGCCAGACTTGTGGCACGCCAAACTGCTCAGCAAGCAAAGTGGTTAAACCAATTTCACTTTGATCTTTATGCACACTTATCCCACAAGGCTTATAAATAATGATAAAATCATCGGTCTGATAAATAATGTCTAATTTCATAAGTGCGGTCAAAAATTAATGAGTTTTGAACATATTATACTGGTTTATATTATTCCCGTGTTAATTTGGGTAGCAGTTATTTCTGTCACCTTGCGTTTACTCGTCAAAAAACAAGCGGTTTCTGCTACGTTGTCATGGCTGATGATTATCTACCTTGTGCCACTGATTGGCGTCATTGCTTATTTAATTTTTGGTGAGATTAAACTCGGTACGCGCCGAGCCAAAGCCTTTCAGTTGTTAAAACCTAAATATACCCAATGGCTTCAGCAACTGTCAGAACAAAAAGATCTGGTTACACATTCCCAGGATCCTCGTTATCGTGCTTTATTTAAACTAGTCCACCACCGCTTAGGTATTCCGAACATTCGAGGTAATGAATTACATATTCTCGACACGCCAGAAAGCATCATTCGAAGTATCATTCGTGATATTCAACAAGCACATCATTCCATTAATATGGTGTTCTATATTTGGAGCAATGATGGCATGATTAATGAAGTGAAACAAGCCTTAGAAGAAGCCGTGCAACGTGGAGTTAAAGTTTGTCTTTTACTCGATTCCGTTGGCAGTAATGCTTTTTTGAAAAGCCCTGTTTGTAAAGAAATGCGAGCAAAAGGCATTGAAATTACCGAAGCGCTACATGTAAATTTATTCCGGATGTTCTTCAGCCGAATTGATTTACGTCAACATCGTAAAATCATCATCATTGATAATCAAATTGCCTATACAGGCAGTATGAATATGGTAGACCCAAATTTCTTCAAACAAGACAGCAACGTAGGCAATTGGATAGACGTGATGGTGCGAATCAACGGTCCTGTTTCACCGATTTTAAACAGCTTACATGCTTGGGATTGGGAAATTGAAACCATGGAAGAATTACCTCTTTTATTGCCAAATTGTCCACTTGTGGAAATTGACGATAATGACACCCATTCTGTGCAAGTTATTGCGAGTGGTCCCGCATTCCCAGATGATTTAATAGCTCAATCTCTTGCAACAGTCATTTATGCTGCAAGAGAAAGTATTGTGATCACTTCACCTTACTTTGTGCCAAGTCACAATATTGCTGAAGCATTACGCATTGCCGCATTCCGAGGTGTTGATATCACGCTCATTTTACCTAAGAACAATGATTCCTTGATGGTTCGTTGGGCGAGTCGAACATTCTTTGATGATTTACTCGAAGCTGGTGTAAAAATTTATCATTTTGAAGCTGGGCTTCTCCATACAAAAAGTGTGTTAATCGATAACAAGCTTGCACTCGTTGGTACGGTAAATATGGATTTACGCAGTTTTCTGCTTAACTTTGAAATCACCATTGCCGTAGAAGATCGTAATTTTGCCAATGAAGTGGCCACACTCCATGAGAATTATTTAGCGAATTCCTCCATACTCGATATGCAAGAATGGATCAATCGTCCTTTCTATCATCGAATCATCGAGCGGTTATTTTTCTTGTTTAGTCCATTACTCTAATTTTCACAATAAATACAAAAAGGGCGTACCATATGGTACGCCCTTTCTTTTTTTCACGTTTATGCTTAACGTTTTTTCACGATAAACACTAAAGCCACTAAAACAACCGCTGTTGTCACAAATCCAGCTAAACCTGATTCTGTAAAGCCTACCACAATGTAGCCTACAGCACTTGCTGTTGCGACAGTTGCTGCATAAGGTAATTGGGTTGTGACGTGATCCATGTGGTTACATTTTGCCCCAGTTGACGACAGAATCGTTGTATCCGAAACCGGTGAACAGTGGTCGCCACACACCGCGCCTGCCATAACTGCAGACAAACAAGGAAGTAATAATTCTGGTGCTGAGTTAGTCGCCATTGCCGCAGCAATTGGTAACATAATACCAAATGTCCCCCAGCTTGTCCCTGTTGAGAATGCCATTGCTGAACCAAGAATAAATAAAATCACTGGTAAAAATTGAACTGGAATGCTGCCACTTACTAAAGAAGATAAGTATTTACCGGTTTGTGCATCACCCACCACTTTATTAATTGTCCAAGCAAAGAATAGGATTGCAATTGCACCTAACATAGATTTAATACCGGCAATCCACGCTTTTCCGTATTCTTGTAAAGAAACTTGACGCTCAAGAATAATCAATAATGTTGACATAGCAACCGCACTTGAACCCCCAACAACAAGCGAAATACCTACCGTTGTATTTTCAAATGCACCTAAGAGGCTAAATGGTTTTCCATCTGCCGCTAAGGCCTCACTACCTGTGTGAATCATCATAAAAACAGTGACGGTAATTAAGACTAAAATTGGTAAAATTAAGTTGCGAACTTTACCTTTCACACCTTCAATGACTTCTTCTTTATAATCGCGCTCCATGGCTAATTTTTCATGACGTGCCATTGACGCAATATCAAATGAGAAATAGGCCACAAAGAATACCATTAATAATGAGAAGATCGCATAGTAGTTCATTGAACTCATAGCGACGAATGCGCCCATTGGTGTATAAGAGGTAATAGAATACGTCGCCAATAAACCAGCCACGAGAGTAATAATGTATGCCCCCCAGCTTGATACTGGCATCATGACACACATTGGTGCAGCAGTAGAATCAAGAATGTACGCTAATTTTGCACGAGAAACTTTGAAACGATCAGTAACTGGACGTGCAATCGCACCTACAGCAAGACTGTGGAAGTAATCATCGATAAATGTCACAAACACTAAAGATGCCGCTAATAATTTCGCACCGCGACGACCTTTAATTTTATTTTGTGCCCATTCAGCAAACGCACGGTTGCTGCCTGACACAGTTAAAAGTGCGGTCAATACGCCAAGTAAAACTAAGAAAAACACGATATTCATATTTGAATTCATGCCTTCTTCGCTACTATAAACTAATGCCACAACATTATCTTTTAAATAAATAAGTGCATTCAATGGATTGAAATCAACCAACATTAACGCACCGACAATAATCCCAGCACTGAGGGACACCAAAACCCGACGAGTTGCAATTGCTAAAATAATCGCAAGTAATGCGGGTATAATTGAATAAATAGATGAAGAATAATCGACTAGTTCCATTAAGTTATACCTAATAATTTAATGGAGACAACGGCAAGAAAAGACACAATTATGACCAGACCGAACCGTAGCGCTCCATAGTTAATACACAAAAACTATGACAGTCACGTTCCTTTCGAAGACGTGACCAACCGAATAAGATGACGCCTATTCGATTTCGGCAATCATTCCTTTCCTTTCCCTTCAACGCTATCCACTCCAGGAAAATACTTATAATGACCGCACCTCTACTGTTGTATAGGATGAGAAAAGATTACATTAAAATGGATAAAATTACCAATAAAATCTTACACTTTCCCTAAAATCTGTTCTTTAATTTGAAATCACTTATTGAATTGTTAATTTATTGTTATACGGTTTTACGAGCAAACGATTGCAATAATATAGGAAATACGTCACTCCATAATATGGAGTATGATGAGATCAGACCAATTAATTCTTTAATTTAGGCGAATTAATATTTACCAAATATATTATTTTCGTTATTATTGTTTTCCCTAAAATAATTAAGCATTCACACACATAAAAAAGAGGACATCATGAACGAATTAACAAAAGGTTTAACTAACCTTCGTAGTTTACGCGCCGCTGTACGCGATTTAACATTAGAACAAGCTGAAAGTTCACTTTTAAAATTACAAGCTGCTGTTGAAGAAAAACGTGCTCAAGCAGCTGAAATTGAACAAGCGGAACAAGAGCGTCGTGCGCGTATTGCAAAATATAAAGAATTAATTAAACAAGAAGGTATCACGGCAGAAGAATTAACGGCAATTATTGGTATTGTGCCTTCTTCAATTCGTAAAAAACGTGAACCTCGTCCAGCAAAATACAAATATACTGATGAAACTGGTCAAGAGAGAACATGGACTGGCCAAGGTCGTACACCTCGTGTGATTCAAAAGGCCTTAGATAAAGGTGCCTCTTTAGCTTCTTTTGAAATCTAATTTCACATTAACAATGTAGAACCCATTTTTATGGGTTCTCTTTTTTTATTTATCTTGCAAGATATTCATTATGTTAGAAAAGAAAATATTACTAACCGATTGTCCTGATGATAAAGGCTTAATCGCCAAAATCACCAATATTTGTTACAAACATCAATTAAATATCCTTCACAATAATGAGTTCGTTGATTTCGAAACAAAGCATTTCTTTATGCGTACCGAATTGGAAGGAATTTTCAATGAAGAAACCTTGTTAGCTGACTTAAATTATAGTTTGCCGGCAGGGACAAATTGCCGCCTAATCAGCGCAAAACGTAAACGTATCGTGATTTTAGTGACTAAAGAAGCACACTGCTTAGGTGATATTTTAATGAAAAATTACTACGGTGCATTAGATGTAGAAATTGCAGCAGTAATTGGTAATCACGATAATTTACGTGAATTAGTTGAACGCTTTGATATTCCATTCCATTGTGTCAGCCATGAAGGGCTCACGCGTGTGGAACACGATAAATTACTTGCTGAAAAAATTGATGAATATGCGCCTGATTACATTGTATTAGCAAAATATATGCGTGTATTAAATCCAGAATTCGTGGCGCGTTATCCAAATCGCGTCATCAATATTCACCACTCATTCTTACCCGCATTTATTGGTGCAAAACCCTATCAACAAGCTTATGAGCGCGGCGTAAAAATTATTGGTGCAACAGCCCACTTTATTAATAACGAATTGGATCAAGGTCCGATCATTATGCAAAATGTGATTAACGTAGATCACACCTACTCTGCCGATGCCATGATGCGTGCAGGGCGTGATGTGGAAAAAACAGTATTAAGCCGTGCGCTTGATCTTGCCTTACATGATCGTATTTTTGTGTATAAAAATAAAACGGTGGTCTTGTAATGAAAGCTATCACCTTAGAGCCGATTTCTCGTATTGAAGGTGAAATCAACTTACCAGGTTCGAAAAGTTTATCGAACCGTGCATTATTATTAGCGGCATTAGCTAAAGGCACCACAACGGTCACAAATCTGTTAGACAGTGATGACATTCGTCATATGTTAAACGCCCTTAAAGCGTTAGGTGTGAATTACCAACTTTCTGAAGACAAAACTTGCTGCGAAGTTGAAGGCTTAGGTGGTGCATTTCAGGTTGAAAATGGCTTATCACTTTTTCTTGGCAATGCTGGCACCGCCATGCGTCCTTTAACGGCTGCGCTTTGTTTAAAAGGTAACACTGAAGGCGAAGTCATTTTGACCGGTGAGCCTCGTATGAAAGAACGCCCAATTAAACATTTGGTAGATGCACTTCTTCAAGCGGGTGCCAATGTTCGTTATTTAGAAAATGACGGTTACCCACCGCTTGCGATTCGTAATCAAGGGATTAAAGGCGGTGTAGTTAAAATTGATGGCTCAATTTCTTCTCAATTTTTGACCGCACTTTTAATGGCTGCACCGCTTGCTGAGGGTGATTTAGATATCCATATTATAGGTGATTTAGTCTCAAAACCTTATATTGATATCACCCTCGCGATGATGAAAGATTTTGGTGTTTCGGTTGAAAATCAACATTATCAAGTGTTTAAGGTGAAAGGTAACCAATCCTATCTCTCACCGGGCAAATACATGGTAGAAGGTGATGCGTCATCTGCCTCTTATTTCCTTGCTGCTGCCGCAATTAAAGGCAACGTAAAAGTGACAGGAATTGGTAAACATTCCATTCAAGGCGACCGCCTATTTGCTGATGTGCTAGAAAAAATGGGCGCAAAAATCACTTGGGGTGAAGATTTTATTCAAGCAGAACAAGCTGAGCTCCATGGCATTGATATGGATATGAACCACATTCCTGATGCAGCCATGACGATTGCCACAACCGCCTTATTTGCAAAGGGTGAAACCGTTATTCGCAACATTTATAACTGGCGAGTGAAAGAGACCGATCGCCTGTCAGCTATGGCTGCCGAGTTACGAAAAGTCGGTGCGGAAGTTGAAGAAGGTGAAGATTTTATTCGAATTCAACCGCTTGCCCTTTCTCAATTTAAACATGCCGAAATTGAGACCTATAACGATCATCGTATGGCAATGTGCTTTGCGTTGATTGCATTATCGGATACACCCGTCACGATTTTAGATCCGAAGTGTACGGCTAAAACGTTCCCAACATTCTTCGATGAATTTGAGAAATTAAGTATCCGAAACTAATTGCTAAAATAGCAAAAGGCGAACAAATTGATGTTCGCCTTTTTCTTTTTTAAAACACCGTCAAAAATGACCGCACTTTTCACTACTCTGCTGACGTTGGAATTTTATGACGAATCACCCAATAGATACTCAAAGCAAGTAAGGCACAGATTAGAATAACGAAGGATGTTGAATAGAAAATATTGCCGATACCCACTAACGGAGATACTACACCACCTAAAAAGAAAGGTGCAAAACCTAACAACGCAGATGCACTGCCTGCATATTGGCGTTCACTTTCCATAGCTAAAGAAGAAATAGCCGGGAAAGTAATACCCATTAATAACAACATCGCAAAGAAACCGATTTCAACAAATAACCAGTATGGCTGAATAATCAATACCGCAATGGTATAAAGTGCAGCAACCACAAAAGCTAATACGCCAATTGCTAAAGCCTGACGATTTGGTAATTTACCTCCAACATTTGCCCCGATAACTAACGCCGCGCCATTCGCACCAAAACATAAACTAAAGATAAATGCACTCAATCCATAGAAGCTTTGGAAAATAAATGGCGAAGCCGCAATATAGGCAAACATGGAACCAAGCAAGAAACTTTGAATTCCTACATAGCTCATAAATAAGCGATTTTTGATAATCACACCAAAAGTCAAAAAGGTGGAAAATATTGAACCTTGTAAGCGATTTTCGACACTTAAGCTTTCTTTTAGACGGAAGCTGAAAATCAAAACAATCACACCAATCAATGCAAGGAAAACAAATACACCTTTCCAACTGATGTATTCCAACAATAAACTACCAAGGATTGGTGAAATAATTGGCGCGAGTCCATTAATTGTCATTAATAAACCAAAGAAACGTGTCATTTCACGACCACGATAAAGATCTGTTGCAACCGCACGAGAAATGACAACACTTCCTGCCGAAGAAAGCCCCTGAATCACACGTAAAACAATCATCGTTTCAATATTTGGTAAAAACACAATTAAAACCGTACTGATGATATAAATGACTAATGAAATAATAAGCGTTTTTTTTCGACCAAATTTATCACTGAGTGGCCCAAGAAGTAACTGTCCTAGCGCTAAACCAATCATGGCTGTGGTAAGCGTAAGCTGTGTCATTGAGGCATTCGTTTCAAAAAAGCTCGCGAGTTGTGGCAGTGAAGGTAAATAAAGATCCACTACAAATGGTCCAAATGCAGAAAGGACGCCGAGTAATAAAACAAGAAAAAGTTTTGAATTTGCTTTCGCCATGAAAATCCTCAAGAAAAATAAAAATCGAAATAAAAATGAAAGGGCAGATTTTAACCTATATCCGTACAATTAATAAACAAAAAAGCACCGATTATTCGGTGCTTTTGCTCATTACTTCTGAATAGAAGATAAAAATTCTTTGCGAGTTTCGCGATCTTCTAAAAAGACCCCGCCATAGGCTGATGTTACAGTATAACTGTGGGTATCTTTTACCCCACGCGCTTTCACACAGAAATGTGTCGCTTTCACATAAACTGCCACATCATCAGTTTCTAAAATGGTTTGAAATGCCGTTAAAAGCTGTTCAGTTAAACGCTCTTGTACTTGTGGGCGTTGCGCAAAAAATGCCACAATGCGATTGATTTTAGACAAGCCAATCACCCAATCTTTTGGATAATAGGCGACAGCAACATTGCCATCAATTGTCACAAAATGATGTTCACAAGTACTGGTCAAGGTGATGTCATTCACCTGCACCATTTCGCTCACTTTCATTTGGTTTTTGATTTTCGTCATTTTCGGGAAATTGGCGTAGTCCATTCCACTGAAAATTTCATCAATAAACATTTTAGCTAAACGACTTGGCGTTTCTTCTAAGCTATCATCACGTAGATCTAACCCAATCAATTTCATCACTTCACGCATATGCGAAGCAATCGCCTCACGGCGCTCATCTTTACATTGAGTCGGATCAATCATTGGGGTTTCGATGCCTTTGGCTACCAAGGCTCGGCGGACATTTTCCGCATCAGGTGAAATCGCGTTCATTCACTTTCCATTTATAAAAAAATAATGCGGCATTTTAGCAAAAGATGAATTATTCGTAAAATGCGAAAAATCACCCTAATTTATTAATTTCCTTCATATTGTATTTCGGGCTACAATATATCCACTTTTATTTCGCTCAACCCAAAGGATTGATTATGTTGCCACTTGAAGATGCCTTGGCGCAAATGCTCAACCAACTTCCCTTCCCAACAAAAACTGAAACACTGGCTTTAACTGAAGCCGCGGATCGTGTCTGTGCGGAAGATGTAATTTCTCCAATTAACGTGCCTTCTTTTGATAACTCCGCGATGGATGGCTACGCAGTTCGTTTAGCCGATTTACAGCAATCTATGACACTTTCTATTGCGGGAAAATCCTTTGCGGGTAATCCATTTCAAGGGGAATGGGTAGCACAAAGTGCAGTCAGAATTATGACGGGTGCAATGATTCCTGAAGGTGCCGATGCGGTGGTTATGCAAGAAGAGGTCACCGTCAATGAAGATGGTTCTGTTACCTTTGCGGCCTTGCCTAAAGCCAATCAGAATATTCGCCGTATTGGTGAAGATGTAAAAAAAGGTGATGTGGTATTACATCAAGGCGATGAGTTAAATACCGTTTCTTTACCTTTACTTGCTTCATTAGGTATTGCTGAAGTCAAAGCTTACCCGCGATTAAAAGTGGCCGTGCTTTCAACCGGTGATGAATTAGTCCCTGTCGGTCAACCATTACAAGCAGGACAAATTTACGATACTAACCGTTTCACCGTGAAATTAATGCTAGAAAAATTAAATTGTGACGTACTTGATTTCGGTATTCTGCCGGATAACCAAGCTGAATTTGAAGCGGCTTTTGTGAAAGCTCAAGCTCAGGCAGATCTGGTTATCACAAGCGGTGGCGTTTCGGTGGGTGAAGCTGACTTCACAAAAACTGTGTTAGAAAAAGTAGGCCAAGTGAATTTCTGGAAAATAGCAATGAAACCTGGCAAACCATTTGCATTTGGTAAATTAGAAAATGCTTGGTTCTGCGGTTTACCTGGCAATCCGGTTTCTGCATTAGTGACATTCTATCAATTGGTTCAACCGGCTATTGCCAAATTAAGCGGTAAAAAACATCTGAAAAAACAACCGCACTTCCAAGCGATTGCCCAAACCAATTTAAAAAAATCACCAGGACGTTTAGATTTCCAACGTGGTTTCTATCAAATTAATGAAAATGGTCAACTTGAAGTGCACCCTGTTGGTTTCCAAGGCTCGCATTTATTCAGTTCTTTTGTGAAAAGTAACTGTTTTATTCGTCTTGAAAAAGATCGCGGCAATGTCGCTGCGGGCGAAATCGTCACCATTGAACCGTTTAATCACCTATTGGGGCAATAATGGCTGAATTAAGCTACGAAGAAGAACTGCGTTATAACCGCCAAATCATCTTAAAAGCGGTTGATTTTGACGGACAAGAAAAGCTGAAAGACAGCCGAATGTTAACTGTCGGTCTGGGTGGTTTAGGCTGTGCGGCAAGCCAATATCTTGCTGCTGCTGGCGTAGGTCATTTAACCTTATTGGATTTCGACACCGTATCGCTTTCTAATTTGCAACGTCAGGTGTTACATACTGATAGCCGATTAAATATGCCTAAAGTGGAATCGGCTAAAATCGCGTTACAACAGATTAATCCTCACGTAGAAATTGAAACCATCAATGCGCAACTTTCCGAAGAAAAACTCGCGGAAATCATACCGCACTTTGATGTGATATTAGATTGTACCGATAACGTGGATATTCGTAATGCACTCGATCGTGGTTGTGCAAAAGCGAAGATCCCGCTAATTTCAGGTGCGGCAATTCGTTTAGAAGGGCAAGTTTCTGTCTTTACTTATGAACCCAATACCCCAACCTATCGCCAACTTAGCCAACTTTTTGGGCAAAATGTTTTAAGTTGTGTAGAGGCGGGCGTACTAGCGCCAATTGTGGGCGTTGTTGGCTCTATTCAAGCCTTAGAAGCCATCAAAGTGAGGTTAAAAATCGGTTCAAATTTATGTGGACGCTTATTGTTAATCGATGGATTAACTATGCGTGTCCGAGAAATGAAATTACCCGTCTAATAGTTGGACAGACCACAAGTCTGTCCTTCTCTCTAATTACTCACAAATAATTATCTCTTCCCTCGTGCATTACCCAAAAACAAATGCTATTATCTTGTTCGACAATTCATTTGTCTTATATCGCAAGTTTTGTGTATAGGAAAATGGCAGACACTTCAAAAATCTCTTCATTTTATACCACACTTGCAAATCATCATTTCATCATTTTAAGGATTAACTCTCTCATGAAAGAGGTTTTGCAACAATTTAAACAAAATTATCTGATTAAATACTGGAATCCTGTCGCGGCAGTTATTGCTGCGGGGCTTATTTCAGCTTATTACTTTGGGGTAACTGGCACTTATTGGGCGGTTACGGGGGAATTTACCCGTTGGGGCGGTCATGCTTTGCAAGCGCTAGGTGTCGATGTGTCCGACTGGAGCTACTATAAAATTATCGGCATGCAAGGCACGATTTTTACTCGTATTGATGGCGTGATGATTTTAGGTATGTTCGCGGGATGTATTTCGGCTGCACTTTGGGCAAACAACGTAAAATGGCGTAATCAACCGCACAAACGTCGTATTGTTCAAGCCCTCATTGGTGGTGCATTAGCCGGTTTCGGTGCACGTTTAGCAATGGGCTGTAACCTCGCTTCTCTCTTCACCGGTATTCCACAATTTTCGGTTCACGCTTGGTTCTTCACTATTGCCACTGCTGTAGGTACTTACGCAGGCGTAAAAGTCACCTTACTTCCGATGTTCCGCGTGAAATTAGAATTGAAAAAAGGCGCGGCAAAATTACAAGAAACGGATCCGAAACAAGCAAATCGTCGTTTTTGGATTGGTATGGTCGTCTTTTTTGCTTACCTGATTGCTTCACTTTATGTGATGACAAACTCCGTCAAACTGGGTTTTGCGATGCTTTGTGGTTTAGCATTTGGCTTATTAATTGAACGAGCTCAAATTTGCTTTACTTCCGCTTTCCGTGATTTATGGGTAACGGGTCGTGCTTATATGGCAAAAGCCATCATCTTCGGTATTATCGTGGGTACGCTTGGCGTATTCAGCTACATTCAATTAGGCGTACCAGCCAAAATCATGTGGGCGGGTCCAAATGCAATTATCGGTGGTTTATTATTTGGTTTCGGTATTGTGTTAGCTGGCGGGTGTGAAACCGGCTGGATGTACCGCTCAATGGAAGGTCAAGTTCACTTTATGTGGGTAGGCGTGGGTAATGTTGTTGGTTCAACCTATTTAGCCTACGCATGGGACGATCTTGCGCCTGTACTTGCGTTAGATTACGAAAAACTTAACTTATTAAAATCCTTTGGCCCAGTTGGCGGTTTATTAGTGAATTACGGCTTACTTATTCTCTGCTTAATCGCTGTTGTTTGGTGGGAACGCCACTTCTTGAAAAAAGCCAAAGCAAAAATTGCGGCAGCAAATCCACAAACTTGTGGTTGCTAATTAAATATTAACGAATTCATTCAAAAAAAGAGGACATTATTATGGCATTTACCGTTGTTCAAAAATTAGATAAAGATCCAAAAGACATCACCCCAGATTACACGTTAGATACGCTAGGTGAACCTTGCCCGTATCCGGCAATCGTGATGCTCGAAACCATGCCACAGTTACAAAAAGGCGAAATTTTAGAGCTATTAAGTGACTGTGCCCAATCTATCAACAACATTCCTGTTGATACTAAAAACCACGGTTACACACTATTAAGTGTAGAACAAGATGGCACCAAATTACGCTATTTGATTCAACGTTAATGTAAAAAAGTGCGGTCAATTTTGACCGCACTTTTTTATTTAATGGAAAGAAATATCGAGAAATAAACGAAAGTTGTAATACCTAATACTTACCCCCAAGGCTTAGCATCAGGTTTGCTGTGTTTTTTTCGCCATTGGGTACATACAGGTCTATCCCACATTGTTCTTTCTTCACAAATTGGCCCACCTTCTAGATACCACCCCTTACTTTCCAAGCAAAGATTCACTTCTTCGTTATCACTTTCACCACTGACAAAATCCATACCACAATCCAGCATGTCTTTTTTTCTTCTAGCAAGATATTTAGTTAAAACATCAGGATCTGAATTCGGAAATAATGCTTTCTCATTATGTAGCTGCCAATGATCATGTGGTGGTGGAGGTTGAAATCCTCCAAAAGAACAACCAAATAAAGTTAGAGATAATAATAGTAGTAATGTAAATCTCATTTTATAGCTCCCTCACCTATTTTGTTTTCAGGAAGTTAGTGTATCACTTCTTAAAGTTCGGTTATTTAATCATATAAACCCTAAAAAAACATACAGAAAACCGCACTTTAATATTTTATGAAAAGAAAAATCGAGAAATAAACGAAAGTTGTAATACCCAATACTTACTTCCAAGGCTTAGCATCAGGTTTGCTATGTTTTTTTCGCCACTGAATACATATAGGTCTATTCCACATTGTTCTTTCTTCGCAGATTGGTCCGCCTTTTAAATACCAGCCTTTTTTCTCTAAACAAAGATTCACCTCTGGATCATCACTTTCACCGGTAACAAAATCCATACCGCAATCCTTCATATCTTTTTCTTTTCTATCAACATATTTAGTTAAAACATCAGGATCTGATTCAGGGAATAAAGCATCTGCATTATGCAACCGCCAATGATCATGTGGTGGCGGAGGCTGAAATCCGCCAAAAGAACAACCAAACAAAGTTAGAGATAATAATAGTAGTAATGTAAATCTCATTTTATAGCTCCCTCACCTATTTTGATTTTAGAAAGTTAGTGTATTACTTCTTAAAGTTCGGTTATTTAATCATATAAGCCCTAAAAAACATATAAAAAACCGCACTTTAATCTCTCAAAGTGCGGTCAGTTTTACTTCAGTTTTTTGCTTATTTGTTTAATGCAGTAAGAATGTCATCAACACGTTCTTTTGCATCACCAAAGAGCATTTGAGTGTTTTCTTTGAAGAATAATGGGTTTTGAACGCCTGCGTAACCTACCGCCATAGAGCGTTTGAATACGATAACGTTTTGTGCTTTCCATACTTCTAACACTGGCATACCGGCGATTGGGCTGTTTGGATCTTCCATTGCCGCTGGGTTTACCGTGTCGTTTGCACCGATAACCAATACCACATCGGTATCTGCAAAATCATCATTGATCTCATCCATTTCAAGTACGATGTCATAAGGCACTTTCGCTTCCGCTAAAAGTACGTTCATATGACCCGGTAAACGACCTGCAACAGGGTGAATACCGAAACGCACGTTAATGCCACGCTCACGCAATTTCGCCGTAATTTCAGCCACTGGATATTGCGCTTGTGCTACCGCCATACCATATCCTGGAGTGATGATCACAGAGCTTGCATTTTTGAGTAATTCAGCCACTTCTTCTGCGGTTGTTTCACGGTGTTCACCTTGTTCTTCATCAGAAGACACTTGAACATCATTACCAAAACCACCCGCAATAACGCTGATAAATGAGCGGTTCATCGCTTTACACATAATGTAAGAAAGAATCGCACCAGAAGAACCCACTAATGCACCGGTAACGATAAGCAAGTCATTGCTTAACATGAAACCCGCTGCAGCTGCTGCCCAACCAGAATAAGAGTTAAGCATTGAAACCACAACCGGCATATCCGCACCACCGATAGATGCCACTAAGTGCCAGCCGAATGCAAGAGCAATCGCGGTCATGAGTAACACTGGGAAGATATTATCTGGGTTGTTTAAGAAAGCGACCATCAAGAAAGCGGAAACCACTAATGCCGCTAAATTTAATTTATGGCGATGTGGCAACATTAATGCTTTTGAATTGATTTTGCCGCTTAATTTACCGAATGCTACGATAGAACCCGTGAATGTTACCGCACCAATGAAGATCCCTAAGAATACTTCAACGTTATGGATATTCATTAGCACAGGATCAGTTTCGTGTGTTAAGCCGTAGCTGTTAAAGCCTACGAGCACTGCTGCTAAACCTACAAAACTATGAAGGATCGCAACGAGTTCAGGCATTTCAGTCATTTCAACTTTTAATGCACGTTGAACACCAATCACGCCACCGATGATCATCGCAATGATGATCCATAATGTGCCTTCTGATTGCGGGCCGAAAATGGTTGCAACAAGGGCAATTGTCATACCGACAATACCATACCAACAACCGGCTTTTGCTGTTTCATGTTTAGAAAGACCGGCTAAGCTCATAATGAAAAGTAATGCAGCGATAATATAGGCTGCTTGTACTAAACCTTCAGACATCGTCTTCTCCTTAACCCTTTCTAAACATCGCCAACATACGTTGGGTTACACGGAAACCACCAAAGATGTTGATGCTTGCCACCAAGATTGCCACAAAGGCTAATACATCAATAAAGAAGTTGCCTGTTGGTTGTCTAATTTGCAGTAATGCACCCACAATGATAATACCTGAAATCGCATTGGTTACCGCCATAAGTGGAGTGTGTAAAGCGTGGCTGACGTTCCAAACCACGTAGTAACCGACTACACAAGCCAATACGAATACGGTGAAGTGAGAAAGGAATGCTGCTGGTGCCACAGATGCAAGCCAGAGAAATAACACACCTACACCTGCCATCACACCGTATTTGATGCGAGGATCTGCCGGTTTTTCTTCCTCTTTTTTAACCGCACTTTGTGCCGCTTTCGCTTCTTGTTTTGGTTGTGCTGATACTTGGATTTGCGCTGGTGGAATTTCTTCACCATCACGTACCACAGTCACACCGCGTAATACCACATCGTCAAAATCGATATTGATCTTGCCGTCTTTTTCTTTACAAAGTAGTTTTAATAAATTAACTAAGTTTGTACCGTAAAGTTGGGAAGATTGTGTTGGTAAACGACTTGGGAAATCAGTGTAACCAATGATTTTTACTTGGTTTTCAGTGGTGACGACTTTACCTGCTTCAGTGTAAGCACAGTTACCACCTGTTGCAGCGGCTAAGTCCACCACCACAGAACCTGGTTTCATGGAATCAACCATTTCTTTTGTGATTAAGCGAGGTGCTGGTTTACCCGGAATCGCTGCAGTGGTAATGATAATATCCACTTCTTTGGCTTGTTCCGCATAAAGCTCCATCGCGCGACGATTAAATTCTTCTGACATCACTTTCGCGTAACCATCGCCGCTGCCGCCTTCTTCTTTGAAATCAATTTCCAAGAAAGATGCGCCCATACTTTGTACTTGTTCTTTTACTTCTGGACGAGAGTCAAAAGCACGAACAATCGCACCAAGACTATTCGCTGCACCAATCGCTGCTAGACCCGCTACACCTGCACCAATCACTAATACTTTTGCCGGTGGCACTTTACCTGCTGCGGTAATTTGTCCGGTGAAGAAACTACCAAATTCGTGAGCCGCTTCAATCACCGCACGATAACCAGAAATATTCGCCATAGAGCTTAATGCGTCAAGCGCTTGTGCACGGGAAATACGTGGCACAGAATCCATCGCTAATACATTAATTTTTTTCGACGTGAGTTTTTTCATTAAATCCGGATTTTGTGCACGCCAAATGAAGCTCACAAGTGTTGCACCTTCCTTCATTTGATCAATTTCTGCATCCGTTGGTGGATTCACTTTAAAAATTATATCCGAATGCCACACTTCTGAACTTGAGCCAATTTTTGCGCCGGCGTCGATAAATGCTTGGTCTTCAAAACTTGCTTTGAATCCCGCATCGTGTTCTACGATGACGTCAAAGCCCAGTTTTAAGATCTGCTGAACCGTTTTTGGCGTCGCCGCCACACGATTTTCGCTATCAAGCAGTTCTCTAGGTACACCAATTAACATAAATGTTTCCCTCTGGTTGATGAAATTTCAGACAAACTCACGCCTGTCCCTGTCTCTTAAATGACAAAAAGTCATGCAACGATAAATGTATCACTTATTGTGGTTATTTGGGGAATTTTTTTAACTGGTTTTACAAGATATTGTGATAGGGATCATAAAAGAATTGAGAGAAATGTGTAGTGTGTTTAACTTTTAGCCTAACGAAATAATGATTCATCAGAAACTAATTAATCAAAAATAGATGAAAAACTGACCGCACTTAGAAAGAAGATAATAAAAAGCCCGATATGACTATCGGGCTTTATGTTTAATTTGTTCCACCAACGGTGATTTCATCAATTTTCAAGGCTGGCTGACCAACACCGACCGGCACGCTTTGGCCATCTTTGCCACAAACACCGATACCAAGATCTAAGTCGGTTTCATCCGCGACCATGGAAACTTTTTGCATCACATCGATACCGCTGCCAATTAATGTAGCACCTTTAACCGGTTTGGTAATTTTGCCTTTTTCAATAAGATAAGCTTCAGATGTCGAGAACACAAATTTACCTGAGGTGATATCCACTTGCCCACCACCAAAGTGCGGTGCATAAATACCGCGCTCTACAGAAGCGATTAAATCATCAAATTTACTTTGACCCGCCAACATATAGGTATTCGTCATTCGCGGCATTGGCAAATGCGCATAAGATTCACGACGACCATTTCCTGTCGGTTTCACGCCCATTAATCGTGCATTGAGTTTATCTTGCATGTAGCCTTGCAAAATCCCGTCTTTGATTAAAACGTTACATTGACTTGGTACGCCTTCATCATCAATGGTTAAAGAACCTCGGCGATTTTGTAATGTACCGTCATCCACAATCGTACATAATGGCGACGTCACCAACTCACCAATTTTACCCGTAAATAAGGAACTTTCTTTACGGTTGAAATCTCCTTCCAAACCATGTCCCACAGCTTCATGAAGCAAGACACCAGGCCAACCAGCACCTAACACCACTGGCATTAATCCTGCCGGTGCAGCAACCGCACTTAGATTCACAAGGGCTTGACGAACTGCTTCCTTTGCAAAATTAACGGCACGAATATCCCCATTTACCACTTCAAAGAACCACTCTAAGCCCAAACGCCCACCTGAGCCACAGCTACCACGCTCACGTTTGCCATCTTCTTCCACGAGAACAGAAATGGATAAACGCACAAGCGGGCGAATATCTGCGGCCAGTGTGCCATCCGTTGCGACCACTAACACTTCTTCATAAATTGAACTTAATGCAGCAGAGACACGAGTAACACGAGGATCTTCAGCTCGTGCTGTACGATCTACGAGGTGCAATAACTCGATCTTTTTCTCTTTACTTAAACTTTCTAACGGATTAATCACTGCATAACGCTGAACCGCATTCACCGCATTAAATGCTTGAGGCGAAATTAAATTGCCTTCTTTAATTTGTGCGATACCTTTTACGGCCTCTGCACATTGTTGTAATGACGCTAAGTTAATTTGATCGGAATACGCAAAGCCTGTTTTCTCTCCAGAAACTGCGCGTACACCAACACCACGATCAATATGGAAGCCACCTTCTTTAATAATACTGTCTTCTAATACCCAGCTTTCATCTTGGCTTAATTGAAAATAAAGATCCGCATAATCAATATGACGATGCGACATCACATCAAAAATATTAAGCAATGATTGATGAGATAAATTACTTGGTGCAAGTAAGGTATCTGAAACCTGTTTTAACATTTGTTCTCCGAAATTAATCAAATTCTGTTTTCATCCCTCTTACTAAAGAGGGCTATTTCTTAAAAATTAGTCTAAATTATCCAACCCCAATTGGTATAACGCATTTTTCTTATAACCATAAAGTTCTGCCACAATTGCCGCAGCCTTTTTTAAAGGGAGTTCTTGGGCTATCAAAGTGAGTGCTTTAATTGCTTGTGGTGCAAATTCGTCGCTATCTTCTGATTTTGGTTTACCTTCCACGATTAACACCATTTCACCTTTCGTGCGATTCGGATCTTCACTTAACCATTGACGAAGATCACTTAATTTATCTCCTGCAATAGTTTCCCATGTTTTCGTAATTTCACGGGCAAGTACAACATAACGATCACCCCCTAATACATCTTGCATATCGGCAAGAGTATCTAAAATGCGGTGAGTTGATTCATAGAAGATTAAAGTGCGGTCTTCTTCCGCAACGATTTCTAACTTATCTTTACGCGCCTTGGTTTTGGCCGGTAAAAAGCCTTCAAAACAAAAACGGTCTGAGGCGATTCCCGATGCGCATAATGCAGTAATCGCTGCACAAGCACCTGGTAATGGCACCACTTTAATGCCAGCCTCACGACATTGACGTACTAAATGAAAACCGGGATCGCTAATTAAAGGGGTTCCCGCATCTGAAATTAATGCAATATTGGTGCCTTGTTTTAGCTTTTCTACCAATACATGAGCTTTTTCTTGTTCATTGTGATCATGCAAGGCGAAAAAAGGTTTTTTGATACCATAATGACTGAGCAATAAACCACTGTGGCGCGTGTCTTCCGCGGCAATTAAATCCACTTGTGAAAAGGTCTCTAAAGCACGTTGTGTAATATCTTGTAAATTCCCGATTGGCGTGGCGACAATATATAAAATTCCGGTTAAATCATTCATTTTTGTTTGCTTTTACATTGTGAGATAAGTAAGATCGCCCATTATTGATTTATTCATTATGGAGCGAATATGTCTATTCTATTACAAGGCTGTCGTTTTAAAAAACGTTTAATGCCGATTTTATTGTCTGTTGCGTTAGCAGGTTGTTCTAACTTATTTGGCAGCAGCTTTACCCAAACATTACAACGTGATGCCAATGCAAGTTCTGAATTTTATATGAACAAATTAGGGCAAACACAGGATAAAGAAGATCAACAAACATACAAACTCTTAGCTGCTCGTGTATTAATTTCTGAAAATAAAGTACCTCAAGCGGAAGAGTTATTAACGGAGTTAGTTGACTTAAACGAAGCACAACAATTAGATCGTACGTTAATTGAAGCGCGCATTGCCGCAGCAAAAGGTAATAATGATGTGGCTGAAGGTAAATTACGTGCACTCGATCTGACTAAATTAAGTCCATCACAAAAATCTCGTTATTACGAAACCTTTGCTCAAACAGCTGAAAATCGTAAAGACGTGATTGAAGCGGTGAAAGCGCGTATCAAAATGGATGAAAACTTAACAGACATGCAACGTCGTAAAGATAATGTTGATAAAACGTGGTCGTTACTTCGTTCTGCGAATACTGCTGTTATCAATAATGCCTCTGATGAAGGTAGCGTGGCATTAGGCGGTTGGCTCACCTTGATTAAAGCTTATAACGACAACATCCGTCAGCCAGTACAATTAAGCCAAGCGTTACAAAGTTGGAAATCCGCTTATCCAAACCACGTTGCGGCAACCTTTTTCCCTAAAGAGCTAGAAAGCTTGTTGAATTTCCAACAAACGAATTTAGCTCAAATTGGTTTAGTCTTACCTTTAAGCGGCGATGGCCAAATTTTAGGTACAACTATCCAATCAGGTTTTAACGATGCAAAAGGTGATTCAACAATTCCAGTACAAGTGTTTGACTCATCAACTACCCCGATTAATGACATTATTGCACAGGCAAAAGCATCGGGTATTAAAGCATTAGTGGGTCCATTACTTAAACAAAACGTCGATGCCATCATTGCGAATCCTAGCGCAGTACAAGGCATGGATGTGCTCACATTAAATGCGACAGCAAATACTCAAGCAATTAACCAAGTCTGTTATTACGGTTTATCTCCAGAAGATGAAGCAGAGTCTGCGGCGAACAAAATGTGGA
The DNA here is from genome assembly GCF_001838635.1 of Haemophilus sp. HMSC71H05. Classification (NCBI taxonomy): domain Bacteria; kingdom Pseudomonadati; phylum Pseudomonadota; class Gammaproteobacteria; order Pasteurellales; family Pasteurellaceae; genus Haemophilus; species Haemophilus sp. HMSC71H05. The sequence goes on along the minus strand of NZ_KV838023.1, from coordinate 46,918 downwards.
AAGATGGTATTCGCAATCCAATCGTTGCAATGCCGCAAAATGATTTAGGGCAACGTGTTGGTAATGCTTTCAATGTACGTTGGCAACGTTTAGCGGGTACAGATGCGAATATTCGCTACTATAACTTACCGGCTGATATTACCTACTTCTTCCAAGGTGCGCCGCAAGATACAAGTGCACTTTATGTCATCTCTTCACCAGATGAATTGGCTGAAATTAAAGGTTATTTAGATACCAGCAATCCGAATGTCCGTATCTATGCAAGCTCTCGTTCTAACGCGGCAAGTAATACACCAGAATACTATGCGAAAATGAATGGCGTTCAATTTAGTGATATTCCATTCTTTAAACAAAGCGATTCTTCACAATATCAAAAAGTGGCTGGCTCAACCGGTGGTGAATTCCAATTAATGCGTTTATATGCAATGGGTTCTGATGCATGGTTGCTCATCAATCACTTTAATGAATTACGCCAAGTACCGGGTTATACCTTAAGCGGTTTAACCGGTCAGCTTAGCGCGGATTCAAACTGTGATGTGGATCGCGATATGACATGGTATCAAGTACAAGATGGTAACGTGGTAGCGGTTGCGAACTAATCCATGTTTTCATTAAAACGTCAACAAGGGGCGGGCTTTGAACATCAAGCCCGCCTTTTCTTAGAGGCTAAAGGGCTTACATTCATCGCGGCGAATCAACATTTCAAATGCGGTGAATTAGATCTCATTATGCAAGACGAGCAAACCATTGTATTTGTTGAAGTTCGTCAACGATCCAGCTCAGCATTTGGATCCGCTGTTGAAAGTGTGGATTGGCAAAAGCAACAAAAATGGCTAAATGCCGCAAATTTATGGCTTGCCAAACGTAACCTAAGCCTTGAAGATGCAGATTGTCGTTTTGATCTTATCGCCTTTGGAAAGACCGCCAGTGATATCCAATGGATACCTAATTTTCTCGATTAACCTTTTCCGATTATGTTACAAAAAGTTAAAGATATTTATAGCGAAAGTATTCAGATTCAAATCTCTGCTTCGAGTCTATTATCAGAAAATATTGCCACTGCCACACAAATGGTGATGCAATGTTTGTTAAGTGGTCATAAAGTGATTGCCTGTGGCGTCGCTCGCTCTTACGCGAATGCGCAATTCTTAGTGTCAAATTTGCTTAATCGTTATGATTTTGAGCGCCCTAGCCTGCCATCCGTACATCTTAGCCTTGAAAGTGCGGTCGGTTCTTCACTGGTTTTTGATCAACCTATCGATCAGCTTTATCAACATCAATTTAACGCTATCGCTAAACCTGGCGATTTATTGATTGCCTTTGCGCCGCTTGGTACAGAAAAAGCGGTGCTAAATACAATTGCTAATGCCGTCAACAAAGAAATTCAGGTCATTGCCTTAACCGGTGCAAACAATGATGCGATTCAAGGTGTGTTAGCTGAAGCAGATTTAGAAATCTCTATTCCGGCGACGAAAGAAGCGCGCATTTTGGAAAATCATTTATTCGTTATTAATGCACTGTGTGAGCTTGTTGATAGCACGCTTTTCCCAAAAGCTTGACATTAAAGGCTTTTCCAACCAAACTATTTCTAAGATTAATTGACTAATTAGTTAACTCACTCATTTTATAAAAAGGAGATTAATGATGAAATTAACCCCATTAAAAAAACTCGCCTTCGTACTTGGTGCATCTATTATGTTACAAGGCTGTGTGGCTGCTGTACTTGGTGGCGCGGCTGCCGGTGCTAAAGTTGCAACGGATCCTCGCACAATGGGTACGCAAGTCGATGATGAAACCCTAGAAGTAAAAGTTGAAAATGCATTAGATAAAGATGCACAAATTAAATCAGAAGGTCGTGTACATGCCGTTTCTTATAGTGGCCGTGTATTATTAATTGGTCAAGTGCCAAGTGAAGGCGTGAAAGAAACCGCAACCAGTCTTGCAAAAGGCGTGGAGGGTGTGAATGACGTCTATAATGAATTACGTGTGGGTAATAAAATTAACTTTGGTCAAATTACCAAAGACAGTTGGATTACCACACAAATTAAATCGAAACTCTTCGTTGGCGATAATGTAAAAGCAACAGATGTGAAAGTGATCACCGAAAATGGTGAAGTATTCTTACTCGGAAACGTCACTCAATCACAAGGTGACTCAGCGGCAGAAATTGCAAGTAAAGTTACCGGTGTTCAAAAAGTCGTCAAAGTATTTAAATACTTGAATTAATTAAATTTTTAAACTTTAAAGTGCGGTCAAAAATCATCTCGTTTTTGACCGCACTTTTTTCTTTACAAAGATTTACAAAAAAGATCCTGCCTAAAAAAACATCACTTGAAAGATAAGTCATTTATTTTAAATGACTTATCTTTTGTCAATAATGTAAGTAAAAAATTTACTGCTTGAATTCAATTTTAAAACACTCTATCTTGTGCACCGTCATTTTCCACAACACTATATCTTGTGTTTTATTAAATTCATTTCTCTAGTAGGTTTATCTCCCATGAACAAAGGATTAATGGTTACAAAGCGCGATGGTACGCTTGAACAAATCAATTTAGACAAAATTCACCGTGTGATTACTTGGGCGGCTGAAGGCTTGGAAAACGTCTCTGTTTCTCAAGTTGAATTGCGTTCTCATATTCAATTTTATGAAGGTATTCGTACGTCTGATATTCACGAAACGATTATTAAAGCAGCTGCAGACCTAATCAGCAAAGATACCCCTGATTATCAATATCTTGCTGCACGCCTTGCCGTTTTCCATTTACGTAAAAAAGCGTATGGCCATTTTGATCCACCTCGTTTATACGATCATGTAAAAAAATTAGTGCGCATGGGCAAATACGATCCTGCACTTTTAGCCGACTATACTCGTGAAGAATGGGATGAAATGGATGGGTTTATTGATCACTGGCGTGATATGACCTTTTCTTATGCCGCAGTAAAACAATTAGAAGGAAAATACTTAGTTCAAAACCGTGTAACCGGTGAGATTTATGAATCTGCACAATTCCTTTATTTATTAGTTGCAGCGAGCTTATTCTCAAAATATCCACAAGAAACCCGTTTAGATTACATTCGTCGTTTCTACGATGCAACCTCAACCTTTAAGATTTCTTTACCAACGCCTATTATGGCGGGAGTTCGTACGCCTACTCGTCAATTCAGTTCTTGTGTATTGATTGAATGTGGTGACAGCTTAGACTCTATCAACGCTACCTCTGCAGCAATCGTAAAATACGTTTCACAACGTGCAGGTATCGGGGTAAATGCAGGTGCAATTCGTGCATTAGGTAGCCCAATTCGTGGTGGTGAAGCCTTCCATACCGGCTGTATTCCATTCTATAAACACTTCCAAAGTGCCGTCAAATCTTGTTCACAAGGTGGCGTACGTGGTGGTGCGGCGACAGTTTACTACCCGATTTGGCACTTAGAAGTTGAAAGCTTATTAGTATTGAAAAATAACCGTGGTGTGGAAGATAACCGTGTTCGTCACATGGACTACGGTGTACAGTTAAACAAATTAATGTATCAACGCTTAATTAAAGGCGCAGACATTACTTTATTCAGTCCTTCAGATGTACCTGGACTTTATGAAGCCTTCTTTGCTGATCAAGATAAATTTGAAGAACTTTACGTGAAATACGAACAGGATCCAAACATCCGCAAACGTTCTGTAAAAGCCGTTGAGTTATTCTCTTTATTAATGCAAGAACGTGCATCAACCGGCCGTATTTATATCCAAAACGTGGATCACTGTAATACTCATTCGCCGTTTGATCCGCTTGTTGCACCAGTGCGTCAATCTAACTTATGTTTAGAAATTGCATTGCCAACTAAACCATTACAACATTTCCATGATGAAAATGGTGAAATTGCCCTTTGTACACTTTCTGCATTCAACTTGGGTAAATTAGATGATTTAGACGAGTTAGATAACCTGGCAGATCTTGCAGTACGTGCATTAGATGCACTACTTGATTACCAAGACTACCCTGTTCCTGCGGCAAAACGTTCTTCATTAGGTCGTCGTTCACTTGGTATCGGTGTGATTAACTATGCGTATTACTTAGCGAAAAATGGCGTGCGTTATTCAGATGGCTCAGCGAACGATTTAACTCACCGTACGTTTGAAGCGATTCAATACTATCTATTGAAAGCCTCCATGAACTTAGCGAAAGAATTAGGTGCATGCGAATACTTCAATGAAACCAATTACGCGAAAGGTATTTTACCAATCGATACGTACAAGAAAGATATCGATAGCTTAACGCAAGAACCATTGCATTATGATTGGGAAACTTTACGTCAAGAAATCAAAGAATTCGGTTTACGTAACTCAACCTTAACCGCATTAATGCCGTCAGAAACCTCTTCACAGATTTCTAACGCAACAAATGGTATCGAACCACCACGTGGTCATGTAAGCATTAAAGCGTCAAAAGATGGTATCTTAAGACAAGTTGTACCAGATTATGAGAACTTAAGCGACAACTACGAATTACTTTGGGATATTCCAAGCAATGATGGCTACTTACACTTAGTGGGCATCATGCAAAAATTCGTAGACCAAGCAATCTCTGCAAATACCAACTACGATCCAAAACGTTTTGAAGACGGTAAGGTGCCGATGAAAGTATTGTTAAAAGATCTTTTAACCGCTTACAAATACGGCTTAAAAACCCTCTACTATCAAAACACCCGTGACGGTGCCGAAGACAGCCAAGAAGATTTAGATGACGGCTGTGCAGGCGGGGCTTGTAAGATTTAATCATTTAGGTGGGCTTGTTTACAAGTCCGCCTTTTGATATTTTTAGGCAATCAATCATTAAGTGGGTAAAAGCCCGCTATAAGTAAGGATATAACATGGCATACACTACTTTCTCACAAAACAAAAATGACCAATTAAAAGAACCGATGTTCTTTGGTCAAAACGTTAACGTTGCGCGTTACGATCAACAAAAATATGAGACGTTTGAAAAGCTCATTGAAAAACAACTTTCTTTCTTCTGGCGTCCAGAAGAAGTGGATGTGTCGCAAGACCGTATCGACTATGCTGCGTTACCTGAACATGAAAAACATATTTTCATCAGTAACTTAAAATATCAAACCTTATTAGATTCGATTCAAGGCCGTAGCCCGAACGTCGCATTATTACCGTTAGTGTCTATTCCTGAATTAGAAACTTGGATCGAGACTTGGACCTTCTCTGAAACCATCCACTCTCGTTCTTACACACACATTATTCGTAACATTGTGAACGATCCATCTATCGTGTTTGATGATATCGTGACCAACGAAGAAATCATCAAACGTGCGCGTGACATTTCTTCTTATTACGATGATTTAATCCGTGATAGCCAACTTTACAGCCTGTACGGTGAAGGTACTTACACGGTAGATGGTAAAGAATGTGTGGTGACATTACGTAATCTTAAAAAACAACTTTACCTTTGCTTGATGAGTGTTAACGCACTTGAAGCAATTCGTTTCTACGTATCTTTCGCTTGTTCGTTTGCTTTTGCAGAGCGTCAATTAATGGAAGGTAATGCGAAAATCATTAAATTTATCGCACGTGATGAAGCCTTACACTTAACCGGTACACAACACATTTTAAACATCATGGCTGCAGGTCAAGACGATCCTGAAATGGCAGAAATTGCGGAAGAATGTAAACAAGAAGCCTATGATTTATTCTTAGCGGCAGCGGAACAAGAAAAAGAATGGGCGGATTACTTGTTCAAAGATGGGTCAATGATTGGTTTAAACAAAGATATTTTGGTGCAATACGTAGAATATATCACCAATATCCGTATGCAAGCCGTTGGTCTTCCATTACCATTTGGTGCACGTTCTAACCCAATTCCATGGATTAATGCATGGCTTGTTTCTGACAACGTACAAGTGGCACCACAAGAAGTGGAAGTGAGTTCTTACCTTGTTGGTCAAATTGACTCTAAAGTCGATACCAATGATTTCGGTGATTTTGATCTTTAATTAATCATCCTACGCAAAGAGCGGTCAGTATTTTCTGAGTTTAAAACCTTTGGAAAATTGACCGCTCTTTTGTTTGCATGAATATCAAGACATGGTGATAAACGTTTTGGTTAAAAAAATAGCATAATTTAGCTTTCCTACCTTTATCGCTAACACTTTCCTCATAAAACAGATGACTTCATTAAAAAAGGCTTAACAAAAAACCATGCTATGGGTAGAATAGAAGAAACCTGTTTATTTTCAATAAATCACATTCTAATTACAAACTAGCGAGGTAAAGGATATGTCAGAACAAGAAGTGAAAGAATTAGATCTCAATGGCGAAATGCTCGTTCGCCGTGAAAAATTAGCCGCATTACGTAAAAAAGGTAATGCGTTCCCGAATCAATTCCGTCGTGACGCCCTTGCTCAAGATTTACATGATAAGTACGAAGCCGAAGATGGCGAAGTATTAAAAGAAAAAGCCATTGAAGTCGCCGTTGCAGGTCGTATTATGACCCGTCGTGCAATGGGTAAAGCAACCTTTATTACCTTGCAAGATATGAGTGGCAAAATCCAATTGTATGTTGCTCGTGATAACCTTCCTGAAGGCGTTTATGCTGAAGATGTCGGTAACTGGGATTTAGGCGATATCATTGGGGTGAAAGGTACACTTTTCAAAACCAAAACCAATGAATTAACCATCAAAACCACTGAAGTCCAACTTTTAACCAAAGCACTTCGTCCGTTACCAAACAAATTCCATGGTTTAACCGACATGGAAGCGCGTTACCGCCAACGTTACTTAGATTTAATTTCTAATGAAGAATCTCGTCGTACTTTTGTGATTCGTTCAAAAGTGGTGGCGGGTATTCGTGAATTCTTTATTTCTAAAGGCTTCATGGAAGTTGAAACTCCAATGCTACAAGTGATTCCAGGCGGTGCATCTGCTCGTCCATTTATCACGCACCACAATGCATTAGACGTTGATATGTATCTTCGTATTGCACCAGAACTTTACTTAAAACGTTTAGTAGTTGGTGGCTTTGAACGTGTATTTGAATTAAACCGTAACTTCCGTAATGAAGGGGTTTCTGTTCGTCATAACCCTGAATTTACCATGCTTGAATACTACCAAGCTTATGCTGATTATCACGATTTAATGGATAATACCGAAGAATTATTGCGTAAATTAGCAATTGATATTCTTGGTACCACCATTGTGAAATACGGTGATTTAGAATTTGACTTCGGCAAACCATTTGAACGTATTACATTACATGATGCAACTATTAAATACGGTGCAGATAAAGGTATCGTAAAAGAAGATCTTTATGATTTCGATCGTGCAAAAGCAACTGCTGAACGCTTAGGTATCGAAGTACAAAAATCTTGGGGCTTAGGCTCTATCGTGAATGCGATCTTTGAAGAAGTGGCTGAACATCACTTAATTCAACCAACCTTCTTAATGGCACACCCTGCAGAGATTTCTCCGCTTGCACGTCGTAACGATGAAAATCCAGAAGTAACAGACCGTTTTGAATTGTTCATCGGTGGTCGTGAAATTGGTAACGGCTTCTCAGAATTAAACGACGCTGAAGACCAAAACGAACGTTTTGATGCGCAAGTTGCTGCAAAAGAAGCAGGTGATGATGAAGCGATGTTTAAAGACGATGACTTCGTTGTTGCACTTGAACACGGTTTACCACCAACAGCAGGTGAAGGTTTAGGTATCGATCGCTTAGCAATGCTTTATGCTAACGCACCATCTATCCGTGATGTGATCCTATTCCCTGCGATGCGTCAAAAATAATTAAGTTGAAATAACATAAAAGGAAGTCTACGGACTTCCTTTTTTATTGTGTAAAAGTGCGGTCATTTTTAACCGCACTTTTATGAAAAAAGGGATAACCGCCCCTACGATTATCTCTTTCTCATTCCAATTGAAATTATTTACCCCAAACTTCTTCCACTATATCACGGATAAATTCGAGTTTCTTCCATTGTTGCTCTTCAGTAAGGATATTCCCCTCTTCTGTTGAAGCAAAACCACATTGTGGGCTTAAGCAAAGTTGATTAATATCCACATATTGCGCTGCTTCTTTAATACGAGCAATAATTTCATCACGGTTTTCTAACTCGCCCGATTTAGAGGTAATTAATCCTAATACCACTTGTTGATTTTTAATAAAGCGTAAAGGTTTAAAATCACCCGCACGATCACTGTCATACTCCAAGAAGAAGCCATCCACATTACAGTGACCAAATAAGGTTTCTGCGATAGGCTCATAACCACCAGCGGAGAACCAAGTTGAACGGAAGTTACCACGGCAAATATGCATTGTAATCGCTAAATCAGCCGGTTTCGCTGCCACGATTTTGTTTAACATATACACATAATCTTTAGCAATTTGATCTAAATCTAAACCACGTTCAGTATAGGTTTTACGTTTATCTTCCGCACAGAATTCGCCCCAACTTGTATCATCCAACTGTAAGTTACGGCAGCCTAATTTATAGAAGATATTCATTGCATCAATATAAGCATCAACAATATCATCTAATAACAACTGATTGTTATCTTTATAACGTTCAATCGGCTGATAATCTGTGACACGTACGGTACAAATTAAATGGAGCATAGACGGAGAAGGAATTGTTAATTTAACTTCAGTCTCCCCTGCAATTTTTTGTAATGAGCGATAATGTTCAACAAACGGATGGCTCTCTGAAAAACCAATTTTATCCACAATTTTTAATGTTTTTGGACGTACATTATCATGTTTAAATTGTACTGAAAATTTTTCGGCATCCACTTCTTTCACGCCATCTAATGCGGCTAAGAAATCTAAATGCCAAAAAGTACGACGAAATTCACCATCAGTCACCGCATGTAATCCAACATTTTTTTGATGCTCAACCAATTTTGCAATTTCTGCATCTTCAACTTGCGTTAGATCAGCACAAGAAATATCGCCACAACTACATTGATGACGAGCCTGTTTTAAGGTTTCTGGGCGTAAAAAACTGCCAACAATATCAAAACGATATGGTGCAGAAGTACGAATAGTGGCATTGGGAAAAAGTTTACTCATTTTGCTTTCCTATATTTAATTAATTCTAAGATAGACTGAGTGTAACAAAATTAACGTCCTCATTAAAGATTTAGACGTCTAGATGGATGTGAATTTTATTGTGATTTTATATGAATGGAATTGATATAAAATTTAAAAAGAAAAGTGCGGTTAATATTCCTGATAATTTTGGGTATTCGGATTTTATGGTGGAAAAGGGCTTATAAATCACCCTTCTCCAAATTCTTAATAAGTGTGGAAAAATCGACACCTAAGTTGTCTGTAATGTCGTGATCATTCACTTCATACCAATTGAAAGTATCGTATAACATAGCTTTATTGAAAGCACTTGAATTAAATCGTGGCTTACGCTTTTTATGGAGCTTCTCATTGAAAAGGATTTTGGCTCGTAAGGCATCAAACGAGTAACCTCTACCCATTCGCTCTACCTGCCTAATAATGCTGTTAATTGACTCCGTATAAGCATTAGTGAGCCTTTTATCAAAGTAGTTGAATATTTCAACATGCCAGTTGTCTACGGCTCTCACGAGGTCTTTATATGCGTCTTTAGAGTTGCTGGACATACAACGGTGTCTCCATTGACTATAACGAAGATGACCTTCATCTGGATCAGGAGTATCCCATATCCAGTAAAACTCTTCTTTGAGTTCATAGGCTTCTTTTAAAGCAGGAAGATTACCTAACCAAGTATCTAAGAGGAATGATTCACGTTCATTTAGATCGTGTTTACGCTTTAGAAGGATAAACCTTTCACGCATAAGGGTACGTCTTTCTTTTTGGCTCATATGGGCTTTCAAAGACTTTCTGACGTTATCTAAGGCTTGATTAGCCATTCTAACTACATGAAACTTATCTACGACAACTTTAGCGTGTGGAAGGATAGTCTTCACTGCGTCTTTGTAGGGCTTCCACATATCCATTGTGACGTACTCAATGTAAGTCCTGTCACTGATTTCTGAAAGACGTTGGATGACTGTTTCCTTGTTACGGTTAGGCTTGATGTCATAAATAGTCCTGCGTTCAATATTAGTCAATACAAGCCGAGGTCTACGGATAATATGTATCTCGTCTATCCCAAGCCACTTAGGAGTTTCAAACTGGTATTCACGTTCTTTGAGTGCCACATAGTCCTTAAAAACGTCCCTAATGGTTTTCTCGTCAACACCAACGCTTTCTGCGACTTCTACAAAGGTCTTAGACATGGATTGCTCTTGAATGGACTTTAAAAGCCTTTTGGTCATACTACGCTTTTCATCTACAGATATTAGGCGTTCCCAGAAGGTAGATCCGCATTCACGACACTTGTATCGTCTACGGTTCAATTGTAAGCCCACTCGCTTTAAACGAATGGACAAATCCATAATTAGTTGATTTCTTGAACTGTGTTTGTACAACTTGTCAAAACCACATTCAGGACAACGTTCAGGTGGTCCGACTGCTTCAACTTTAAACATCATATCGGTTTCATTTTCTTGTGGCGGTTCTATTGTTTTAATGTCTGGTAGGGATAATAAGTCTGACATATTATTCATCCTTTATTACTCTGCGGTGTTAAGGTATCAATTATAGATTTGATGTCGAAATCATCAGTGTTAAATTATTTTTGTGACCACAAATGCACTTAGAAAATCTCTTAAAGCATTAGCTGGTTCACTTGAATAGGGAGTTGTAAAAAAGTTCCCTTAGCCTGCACAACAAGATAATTTCGAAATATCTTTATCGAACGTAAGTGCAACTAATTTTAGCCCTTCAGCCATTGTTAAATATGGTGCTAGGGTTTCTGTTAAATCTTCTATCGTTAAGCCAAATTTAACAGCTAATGATGCTGCATAGATGACATCTCCTGCATTTTCAGATACAATATGAACCCCTAATACTTTTAGTGTTTCTGCATCTGCTACTAGTTTAAATACACCGGTTGTTTCACGGTTTACAATTGCTCTTGGAACAGCATCTAAAGGTAATACAGATGTCTTCACATCATACCCTTTTTCTTTTGCTTGTTCTTCTGTTAAACCAACCGTTGCAACCGTCGGATTCGTAAACGTAACAGCAGGAACTACCGATAAATCTATTTTTTTGTTTAATCCACCAATAGCATTATCAGTAATAATTCCACCTTCATAGGCTGCTACATATACAAATTGTGGTCCTAAAGTCACATCTCCTGCTGCATAAATCTTTTCATTACTTGTTTGACCAAAATCATTGATCAGGATTTCATTATTTTTTCCAGTTTCAACACCTGCTGCACTTAAATTTAAAGAATCCGTATTTGGTTTTCTTCCAGTGGCAACAAGTAACTGATCTGATTCAATGACTTCTCTACTGCCATTTACTGTTACGTAAACCCTTTTTATCTCTCCACTTTGTTCAACACGCTCAAAAGTTGCCCCTTTGACAAGGTTTATACCCTGTTCAATTAACGCTTTTTCAACTGACTCTGAAATCTCAGGATCATACTCCTTTAAAAGTCGCTCACTTCTTTGCATAAGCGTTATTTCTGAACCTAAATGATGAAATAGTTGTCCAAGCTCCATTCCAATGTATCCTGAACCAATTACAGTTAATCGTTTTGGTATTTTCTTTAACTCAAGAAGTGTTGTACTAGTTAAATAGTCCATTTTTTCAAGTCCTGAAATTTGGGGCAACGAAGGCGATGCACCTGTTGCAATTAAAAAGCGTTTTGCAGATAACTTTGCCCCATTGACCTCAACCGTACTAGCATCAACGAATTTTGCTTCACCTTTAATTAAATCAAAATTATATTCATCAATTAAATCCATATATTTTTGATTCCGAAGTTCGCTCACCAATTTATCCTTTTGCGTGATTAAACTAGCTAAATCCACTTCTCCAGCGGATGTTTGTAAACCTATAAACGGATTGTCTTTTGATAAATGATTGATTTCCCCTGCCCTAAGAAGAGTTTTTGACGGAACACAGCCAATATTCACACAGGTTCCCCCAACCGTTCCACGCTCAATCATTCCAACTTTTGCACCGTATTCTATAGCTTTAATTGCCGAAGAAAAGGCAGCAGCACCAGAACCAATAATAAGAAGGTCATAATTGTCTTCATTAATTAACGCCACGTTTTCTAGTGATGATACTTCTTCAATTTCTCCGGCTTGGTAATTTGCTTCATCAATCGCCTTTATTGCACTTTCAACCTCAATATCATCGGGCAGTTCAAATACTGCTTCACCACGACGATAACTAGACTCAATATTTTTAGCACCTATCTTTTCAAGTGCTGATTCCACGTGTTTTTCACAACCCGTACAAGTCATTCCTGAAATGTTTACCTTAAATTTATTCATAAAAAAGCTCCTTTCGTTAATTAATCTCTCATGTTAATGTTTCTATTATTGGACACGAATGTAATTGCTTTTCATCTGGACATCGTTGTTTTAAGTCGTCTAACATAGTTTCAATTCGTTTTAAATCCTCTATTTGTTTTTGCACTTCCTTTTGTTTTTTAGAAACAAATTCGAACATATCTTGACAACGAACTTCATCTTTATCTACAACACCAAGTAATTTATAAATCTCGCTTAAAGAGAAACCAAGTTCCTGTATTCGTTTAATAAACCCAACACGCTTAACGTCATCATATGAATATATCCGATAACCAGCTTCCGTTCGGTGAGGTTCTTGTAATAAATTTTTTCGCTCGTAATATCTGATCGTTTCTTTATTAACTCCACATTTATCTGCAAACTCACTAATGCGATAAATCATCTTATTTCACCCCCTGAATATTATAAACCATGTACCATAGTACACGGTCAAGTAAATTGGACTATTTTATTTTTTTCCCAAAGTATCACTCGTATGTGATTGATACTTTTATATAATACTATTGATTATCCTAACATCCCACCAGAAAATCCGATTTAAACACCAGTTGTTTTTAAACTATTAAGAAAGTAATTCCACTATATATTCCGAAGACCCATAATTTTTAACCACACTTTAATTATTGGGCTATTGTAATGCTTTCAGTGCCTTATGATATTCTTTCGATTGTTCCAATAAAATCTTGGCCGCTTCACGCAATTTGTCCACATCTGATTGGGGTAAATAGAAAGATGTTCCGATATTAAGCACATCATTTTTTAACTGCCCATCAGGCAAATCTTTCAAACTTAAATTCACAAAATAAGCTTTAATTTTTGCACCTTTTTTATGTTTAGTGTAAGCATTCCATTGATCAGCAAATTTTTGTGAATATTTCACGGTAGATTCCGTTGTTTTATCAATCGGTACATTTATCACCGTGTTCACCACTTCTTTGATTCCTGGCACATCAGCAGACTTATCAATATGGCTCGATAGCTCACTTTGCGCATTGACGTTTACCACGACAATATTGCGTAAATTGTAATTTTTCAGCTCTGCATACAATTTTTTGACAGTGAGTAAATTCGACATATCCAACAAGCTTGCCAAGCCCAAATTATCCGTTAAACCACCGTCAACCAAATGTAAATAAGGTTTTTCCTCATTATTTTGATAAGAAGCCGTACGTTTTTTCATGGTTTCAAAATTGTTTAGCCACAAACGATTCCCTACTTTCATCTGTGTCAATAATTCTTTTTTACTCTCGGCTTGGCAAGCACCACCATGATTATTTTGTGTAATGGGTGAAAAAATTAATGGAACAGCACTGGATGCTGCCACAGCTCTTGCAATTTCGACATCATTTAAATCTACACAAAGCCAATCAAAGAAATCTTGAGTGAAAGAGACCTCCTGTCCAGCGACCATGTCGGTGGCATTAATTACAGCAAAAGGTCCTTTACGTTGTTCAAGATCTGCAAATTTTTTTCCACGATATAAAGCAAGATTGAGCTGTTCCTGCAACAAATCGCTACGACCAAACTGTGGAGAAGTAAGCCGAGGCACATTACTCACCGAAAATACTTCATTGATGACTTTTTTCTGGAAATTCTTTTTCAAAAAAGAATTATTAAATTTAGGGATAATGTCCTGTCCTTCTAAAGCAAAATAGGCTGCTAATACTGAGCCGCCAGACACCCCATACACAATATCAATATTTTGCAATAAGGTGCTACCTTTCTCTGTTGGACGCACTGAGACATTTTGGAACTGCTCTAACACGCCATAACCTAAAGATGCCGCGCGAGAACCACCACCTGAAAAAGTCATAATCACCAAATTTTCTTTTTGTAATGCCTGCTGCATCGCATTTTCTAAACGATATCCCTTTTGTGGATCTATTTTCTCAATCGTTTTAGTGGGATGATAAGTAATTGAATTGCACGCAGCAAGCAAAGCAATACTGCAAGCAAGTAAACTTGATTTGAAAGGAAAATGAGTAAATTTCATAACAGTATTCCTTTACTGTGACGTTATTTATCTATTATATCTTTTTTAAAGGATATATACGTTTTGTCAAGGCTTTGTATCAAAAATAAAATGTGACAAAGATCTCATTCTTTACATTTTGATCTCAATCAAAAGTGCTAAATAACATATAATAAAAGGGTCTATTATTTATTTAACAATTATAAAAAAGGAATAAACATGAAAACATTGAGTGAATTTATTGTTGAACGCCAAGCGGAGTACCCAAATGCAAAAGGGGAACTTAGTGGTATTTTGTCTTCTATTCGTTTACTAGCAAAAATCATTCATCGTGATATCAACAAAGCGGGTTTAACCAATATTCTTGGTCAGTCTGGTGTCGAAAACGTGCAAGGTGAAAGCCAAATGAAATTGGATTTATTCGCCCATAACACAATGAGCGCAGCACTCATGTCACGTGAAGAAGTGGCGGGTTTTGCTTCTGAGGAAGAAGAAAGCTTTATCGCTTTTGATACTGAACGCGCTCGTAATGCCAAATATATTATTTTAACCGACCCACTTGATGGCTCATCCAATATTGATGTGAACGTTTCGGTTGGGACAATCTTCTCTATTTACCGTCGTGTATCCCCTATTGGCTCACCTGTTACCTTAGAAGATTTTATGCAACCAGGTAATAAACAAGTCGCGGCGGGTTACATCGTGTATGGTTCTTCTACCATGTTGGTTTATACCACTGGTCACGGTGTGAATGGTTTCACTTATGATCCGTCTATCGGTACATTCTGTCTTTCTCATGAAAATATGCAAATGCCAAAAGAGGGCAAAATTTATTCCATCAATGAAGGACAATATCTCAAATTCCCACAAGGGGTAAAAAAATACATTAAATACTGCCAAGAGGAAGATAAAGCAACTAACCGTCCTTATGCTTCACGCTATATCGGGTCATTAGTGGCTGACTTCCATCGTAACTTATTAAAAGGCGGTATCTATATTTACCCAAGTGCAACTAACTATCCAAATGGTAAACTTCGTTTGCTTTATGAAGGCAATCCGATTGCATTCTTAGCAGAACAAGCGGGGGGTATTGCCTCTGATGGTTACAATCGAATTTTAGATATTCAACCAACAGCGCTTCACCAACGTATACCACTTTTCGTCGGTTCTGCAGAAATGGTGAAAAAAGCAGAAGAAATGATGAGAGAATTTAAAGAAGATTAAATTCCTAAAGTGCGGTCAGTTTTGACCGCACTTTTTTAGCTAACAAAAAGGCGAACTTTATATGTTCGCCTTTTTCATTTTTTGTATTAATTAATCTCGTTTTCTTGCAAGTAGCCACCAAATAATCGCCATAAACAAGAGGCTTGGCATTAATGCGCCTAAAAAAGCTGGCGCATTAAATACCACACTCATTTGTCCAAAAATTTCATTGACGACATAGAACAAGAATCCAAAGCAAATCCCCGTTACGATTCTCGCTCCTGCAGTGACACTACGCAATGAACCGAAAATGAAAGATAACGCAAGCATCATCATTACACCTACAGAAAGGGGCTGTAAAATCTTACGCCAATAGGTTAATTCAAAACGGCGAGAATCCTGTCCTGTTTGTTTTAAGAACGCAATATATTCATACAAGCCTGAAATGGATAATGACGTTGGACGTAATGAAACTGCGCCTAATTTATCTGGCGTTAAGCTTGTTACCCAATCTTCTGTTAAACGGTTTGTCGTGGTAATTTGCTCTTTTGATACTGCTGAATTATTGACTTGGCGTAACTGCCATTGATTATTTTCAGCAGAATATTGCGCTTGATTTGCATGCTTCAAATGAGTGAGATTACGCTGGTCATCAAAAGTATAAATATAAATATCTTCTAATTTCGCATCATCTTTAATTCGACGCACATACACGAAATTATTACCGTCTTTTGCCCATACACCATTTTTTACCGAAAGCATTGAGCCACCAGAAAGTGCACGAGTACGCATATCACGGGCAAACTGTTCAGTTTGAGGAATCCCCCACTCTCCAATAATCATGGTAAAAAGCACCAGTGGAAGTGCCGTTTTCATGACGGCTAATCCTATTTTAAAGCGAGAAAAACCTGCGGATTGCATTACCACTAATTCACTGCGGCTGGCTAAATTACCTAACGCAATTAAGGCCCCTAACAAGGCTGCCATTGGGAAAAAGGTTTCCACATCTTTAGGAATGGTTAATCCTGTATAAGCCACCGCTTGCCAAATATCATAAGAACCTTTCCCTACGCTACGGAATTGCTCTACAAATTTGATAATTGCCGAAAGGCCAACCAACGTAAATAGCGTGGCAAAAATTGCCCCTAAGATGCTTTTACCGATATAACGATCAAGAGTATTCATCAACATTGTTATTACCCTTTTCTGAATACACGACGGAATTTATGCATAGCGGTACTATCCCAACTATTCAGCACAATTCCTAAAATTAAAAAGGCGATATTTACCAATGGCATTAATAAACCTGCATCAAGCTTACCTGCACCACCCGCAGATTTAAATGAGCTTTGTAATAAGAAGTAAATTAAATAAAGCAATAGTGCCGGTAAGATCTTCGCAAAACGGCCTTGGCGAGGATTCACTTTACTCATTGGTACGGCGATAAGCGCCATTAAAGGCACCGCTAAAATTAAGGTTATGCGCCAATGCAACTCTGCTTTTGCTGCTGCACTTTTATCTTTTAATAATTGCTCAAAAGATAATTCAGCTGCTTCATCACTTTCTGTATTTGTCTCTTGATGACCTAAATACGCTTGGTAATCATCAAAATGCGTAATACGGAAATCAGGAAGTACCGATGTACCTTCTACACGCAAAGTATTTTGTAAATTCAGTACTTGGTCGCCATTTGGTAAAGCTTTTAACTCACCTTTTTCAGCGGTAACTACTGATGGTTTCGTTTGACCTTTGGCTTTCATTTGGAAAAGATAGACATCACTGATTTGATTACCGTTAATCTTATCAATGAATAAGACGAAATTATTGTTGCTTGTGGACATGAATTGACCAGAAGTCAATGCGCCCATGGTAGGATTCGCTTTAGCATCTTCAACAATAGCTGCTTGTTTTTGAATGGCCCATGGGGAAAGCCATAAAGCATTGTAAGCAGCCAATCCCGCTGTGAGTAAAGAAAGAATTAACGCCACGCGAACAAGAATACGTTGGCCCACACCACAGGCTCGCATTACCGTAATTTCACTTTCTGCATAGAGACGACCGAAAGTCAGTAAAATGGCGATAAACAAACATAATGGCAACATTAATTGCGCCATTGTCGGCATCCCTAAACCGAGTAAAGAGAACACAAGATCGGCGGGCACTTTACCATTTGCCGCTGAACCAAGTACGCGAACAAGTTGTTGGCTGAAGAAAATTAAAAGCAAAATAAACAAAATCGCAATCTGGCTTTTAAAGACTTCCTTTGTTAAATATCGGGTTAATATCATTCTTTTTTTCTAACTAAAAAACACGGGAAACTGGCTAAATTAGATGGCGTATGATACCTTATTTTGACTGATTTAAATAGCAAATTAGCAACATAAGGAAATAACATGAAATATCAAGCAAACTCAACCGCACTTTCTCAATCAACCGATTGCCTTATTATCGGCATTTATGAGAACAATGAATTGACAAAAAGTTTCAATGAAATCGATCAAATCACACAAGGTTACCTCAGCCAATTAGCTCAAAGCCAAGATCTTTCAGGCAAAATTGGGCAAGCTACTCTGCTTCATTCATTACCTAATCTTGCGACTAAACGCGTGTTAGTCGCAGGTTGTGGTAAAAAAGGCGAAACGACTGAACGCCAATTTAAACAAATCATCCAACGCGTAACCCAAACATTAAAAGAATTAAATATTCAACAAGCGGTGAATAATTTAACGGATGTGGGAATTAAAGATCGCGATCTATTTTGGAATGTACGTTTTACTGTTGAAACCATCGAACAGGGCCTTTATCAATTCGATGAATTTAAAAGTAAAAAAGCGGATGCTATCTCACTTCAAGAAATCGTTTTTAATACCGATGATTCGCAAGCTCAACAAGCCATCACAGAAGCGCAAGCCATTGCAAATGGTGTAAAAGCTGCGCGTAATATCGCGAATATGCCACCTAATATTTGTACACCGGCTTATTTAGCTGAACAAGCTAAAAATTTAGCCGAAACATCAGCCGCACTTTCCCTCGATGTGATTGATGAAGAAGACATGACAAAGCTTGGCATGAATGCGTATTTAGCCGTATCTCGAGGTTCGCAAAATCCGGCTTATATGTCTATTTTACATTTCAACAATGCACCTGATAAAAATGCGAAACCTATCGTATTAGTGGGCAAAGGATTGACCTTTGATGCGGGCGGTATTTCTTTAAAACCAGCCGCAGATATGGATGAGATGAAATACGATATGTGCGGTGCTGCTTCAGTATTCGGTACAATGAAAGCCATTGCTGAATTAAATCTACCACTCAATGTTATCGGTGTATTAGCGGGTTGTGAAAACTTGCCTGATGGGAATGCTTATCGTCCAGGTGATATTCTCACCACGATGAATGGTTTAACCGTAGAAGTGTTAAATACTGATGCTGAAGGACGTTTAGTGCTTTGTGATACATTAACTTATGTAGAGCGTTTTGAACCGCAATATGTGATTGATGTTGCGACCCTAACAGGCGCTTGCGTGGTAGCTTTAGGTCAACATAACAGCGGCTTAGTTTCAACTAACGATGCCTTAGCCGAACAGTTATTACAAGCCGCACAGCAAACTACTGACAAAGCTTGGCGTTTACCATTAAGTGAAGAATATCAAGAGCAATTAAAATCCCCATTTGCCGATTTGGCTAATATTGGCGGTCGTTGGGGCGGTGCAATTACTGCGGGGGCATTCCTCTCTAACTTTACGAAAAAATATACTTGGGCGCATTTAGATATTGCGGGGACAGCTTGGCTTCAAGGCGCCAATAAAGGTGCAACAGGTCGTCCAGTATCTTTATTAACACAATTCTTAATTAACCAAACTAAATAATTAATATATAGGGCTAACATTACGTTAGCCCTAAATTTTTCTAAAAATCTGACCGCACTTTATTCCAATTCGAATTCCATCAGTAATGGATTATGATCTGATGAAGTAACCACTTCTGATGCCGCACTTACCACTTTTACGCCTCGCGTAAAAATATAATCCAGTGGATACCCTAAAAATCTAACCCGCTCATCTTGAGAGAGCACCACAGAATCTAAGCCATATTTTTGTATCAAATTATTGACTAAATTCAGACGACGTTCATTCCACGCATTAAAATCACCAGACATGATGATAGGACCTTGATGATTTTCAACAAAGGAAAATAGCTGCTCTAACTGGGTTTGATAAGTGGAAATACCCCATTCAAAATTAATTAAATGCACATTAATAAGTAGCAAACTATCGCCTTTTTCTAATGGAAAATTCATTACGCTTGCTACTTTTGGAATTTGTATTAATGGTTCAGCTACGCCACCACCGCAATACCATTCTGGTTGCGTGTTGGCGAATGTTTTTACACCTGATAAGAGATCTTTAAAAGAAAAAGAGGACACAAAAAGTGCGGTCGAAAATGTACTTAAATTTTGATGCTGCGTCGCCTCTTGTAATAACACAAAATCCGCTTGTTTAGAGAGTCGAGTTAAATCTTCTTGCCAACCTTTATCTTGCCCTTTATGTACATTCCAAGTTATCAAATTAAAACTAGAACTGGCTAATTTAGGCACCGAATAATCAGCCTTGTCACATTGCATATTTAACTTGTTTTCAAAAGGAATATAACTCACTTTTTGTGACGTTTTTAGTTGAATAAATGTACGGTCAAAAATCGTTAAATTCGTAAAAAAATATCCAGCACCTAAAACCACTAACACTAAGCCAATAGCCAAAAATCGATAGATTCTCTTCATTATTATCCCCTCTCTATGCTCGAATAATAACACCTCATCAAAGCAATGCAACTTTCACTTTAATACGCATCAATACCTACCTACAACACGGTAACTTTAACTTTTAGCTTTGATTTAAATCATACTTTGCTAAAAAATCCGTTGCATTTTTCTTTCATTATCTTAGTATTTCACTCAACTTTTTAACTCTACCTAATCAATAAGGAGATTCATTATGTCTTTTGGAGATAAAAAATTAAGTGAAATCGCTGTCAGCGTACCCGGCTCAACTTCTCTACTTCGTGAATACGATTTGGATTTCTGCTGTGGTGGGTCAGATACACTTTCCAACGCTGCCGCAGAAAAAGGGTTAAATTTAGCTGAAATCGAAACGCGTTTAACGGAGCTTCAAAACAGCAAAACAGAAAACCCAGAAGAATATTGGGTTAATGCAACTTATCCTGAAATTATCGATCATATCTTAGTTCGCTACCATCAACGCCATCGTGAACAACTTCAAGAATTAATCGTATTAGCGGATCGCGTAGAAAGTGTTCATGGCGATCGTGAAGATTGTCCAATGGGTGTTGCAGCTGAATTACGCAATGTCTATGATGATTTAAGCAACCATATGATGAAAGAAGAGCACGTGCTTTTCCCGATGATCAAAGCAGGCAATTATATGATGGCACAAATGCCGATTCGTATGATGGAAATGGAACACGCAGAACATGGCGAACATTTAGACGTATTGAAATCATTAACAAACAATATGACGCCTCCAGCAGATGCTTGTAACACATGGCGTGCGCTTTATAGTGGCATCCAAGAATTTGCAGATGATTTAATGATGCATATTCATCGTGAAAATAATATTTTATTCCCTCGTGTGATTGCTGAAAATCACTAAGAACAAATCATATAAAGAAAAAGGGCGAAATTATTCGCCCTTTAAAATTAGCCTAAAACTGACTGCACTTTACTTCTCTTCACTACCTTTATATAAACGGTTTTTATACAAATAGCTGCCAAGTAAGGCATGTGCCAACGCTTCTTTTTTCATTTCTTCCGGCACATCTTTTTCGGTTAATGTGTCTTTTTCCTTATCGTAAACATAGCCTTTTGCTTTGCTATTTGGTGTTTGGATAACGACATCATGATTGCCTTTCATTAAAGCTTGGGTCTGATCAAACTGCATAAAGGCACGATCTGGATTCACATCTTGCGTTAAATCAAAACCAATCATTGGATAATTACCGCTTACGCCCGCAATAGAAAGTAAGGTTGTCGGCATATCAATTTGACTCACTAAACGACTGTCTCGGCGTGGCTCAACATGATCACCTAAAATTAACGCAGGAATATGGAAATGCTTAATTGGTACCAAGCTTGCCCCCGCTGCACGGGAATCATGGTCGGCAATCACCAAGAACACGGTATCTTTCCAATAATTAGATTGTTTCGCTAAGTTGAAGAAATAACCAATCGCATAATCTGCATATTTCGCACTGTTATTACGTGTGGCTTTTGGTTGTTCATAAAGCTCAATTTTACCATCCGGGAACTCGAAAGGATCGTGATTACTCGAACTAAACACGAGGCTAAAGAACGGTTTGCCTTCATTGTGTAATTGGGTAAAAGTTTCGTTCGCTTTATCAAATAGATCCTCATCACTCACGCCCCAAGTCGCAGTAAATTTAGGATTTTGATAATCCTTTTGATCGATAATATTTTGGAAACCATTACCATAGAAGAAGCTTGCCATGTTATCAAAGTGCTTTTCTCCGCCATAAATAAAGGAAGTGTTATAACCTTGTTTGGCAAGTAAATCTGCAATAGTAAAGAAACCACTTTGACTGTTATTCAATTTCACCACTGCACGTGCTGGAGTTGGTGTAAAACCTGCAGTTGTAGCTTCAATACCGCGTACAGAACGCGTCCCCGTAGCATAAAGATTTTCAAATAACCAACCTTCTTTGGCTAATTTATCAAATTCAGGTGAAAGTGGTTTTCCGCCTAATGTACCGATAAATTGCGCCCCAAAACTTTCTTCCAAAATAATGACGATATTTTTCGGTTTACCTTGGTAAGTCGCTTGGTTTTTCGTTAAGGTTGGAATCTTCTCTGAAATATAATCACTTTCAGGGCGCCCACGGCTTGCTTTGACAATACGCAACATTTC
Source organism: Haemophilus sp. HMSC71H05 (assembly GCF_001838635.1). Taxonomy (NCBI): domain Bacteria; kingdom Pseudomonadati; phylum Pseudomonadota; class Gammaproteobacteria; order Pasteurellales; family Pasteurellaceae; genus Haemophilus; species Haemophilus sp. HMSC71H05. The sequence continues at coordinate 24,369 of NZ_KV838023.1, read as the reverse complement.
ATCAGTATCCATTTTGCCATAGGCTTCAGAAGATGCTCCTTCATCTTTAAATTGCTGTGCCGCATAAAGGACAGAATAGCCAGAGTTCAACACGAGAGAATTCACTAAACCATCGGAAGAAAAGGCGACCATTGCAGGGTTAACACCACGGTGTTGGAAACTCGAACGCGCACCTAAAAAAGCAACAGCAATCACGAGCAATGCTACAACAGGGCGTAATTTCCAGCTCATTGGGCGTAAATTTTTGACCGCATAACCAGATAGTTTCCAATAACAGAAGAAAGCCGTAACAGTGAAAATAAGGCTAAAAATGACCGCAGTTAAATGCCCTTCCATCAACATTGAAAAGACTTCTTTCGGATAAATTAAATATTCGATAAATAGACGGTTTGGACGGAAATCATAGGTTTCGATAAATGCGGGCGTAGCCAATTCCATGAATAGGATAAACACACTACCGAAGGTAAGCCAAATGCGTAAAATCATTTTCCAAATTCGGCTATGATGAAATAGCACTGTAAATAATGCTGGCACACCAAATAAATAGCACAAAGCCACGATATCCATGCGCAAGCCTTGTAAAAATAGTTGTCCCCATCCCTCTACCGCAGACACACGGTCTGCCTGCCAAATCGCAAGCCCAAGACGAGATAAGGTGAAAATAATCAGATTAATGATGACAAAGAGGAAAATTGGATATAAAGGAGAACGTGTTTGTTTCATTTTGACACTCATAAGTCCTAAGGGAATCGCTACCCTTCGATTAATTTAAAGCACGCTAATGTGCCATTCCTTTCATAGACAGATAAAAAAACACAAAGTGCGGTTAAAAACATCATCATTTTTGACCGCACTTTGAGAAAGTAAAATTACGCTGCAACTAACGCTTTTAATTGTTTTTCATAAGCGGCCCAATCTGTGATTGGACGCGTTGCAACACCGGTTTCCATCGCTTTTTTCGCTACTGCAGAAGAGACAGTAAACAATAAACGAGGATCAAACGGAGTTGGAATGACATAATCTGGTCCGAAGGATAGCGCACCATAACTTGCAATAATTTCTAACGGCACCGGTTCTTTCGCCAAACCTGCAATCGCATGAGAAGCCGCTAATTTCATTTCTTCATTAATCGCTGTTGCACCTACGTCTAATGCACCACGGAATAAGAATGGGAAACAAAGTACGTTATTTACTTGATTTGGAAAGTCTGAGCGACCAGTACAAACAATCGCATCTGGACGAACTGCTTTGGCTTCATCTGGCATAATTTCAGGTGTTGGGTTTGCCAATGCCAAGATTAATGGATTTTCTGCCATGGTTTTCACCATTTCAGGTTTTAATGCACCTGCTTTAGAGCAACCTAAGAACACATCAGCTCCCTTAACAGCATCCGCTAATGTGCGCCAACCATTATCTTCAATCGCGTAGAATTGTTTGGTTTCATCCATGTTATCGCCACGGCCTTTGTAAATCACGCCTTTAGAGTCACACATGGTGATATTTTCTTTTTTGAAACCTAATGCACGAAGCAAGTTAGTACAAGCAATAGCAGAAGCACCTGCACCATTAACCACTAAGCGTACATCAGAAATATTTTTACCAATAATTTCTAAACCATTTAATGCTGCTGCGCCGACGATGATAGCTGTACCGTGTTGGTCATCATGGAATACCGGAATTCCCATACGTTCACGCAATGCTTTTTCAATGTGGAAACATTCCGGTGCTTTGATATCTTCAAGGTTAATACCACCAAACGTTGGTTCTAACGAAGCAATAATATCGATTAATTTATCTGGATCATGTTCATTGATTTCAATATCGAATACATTGATGCCAGCAAATTTTTTAAACAATACACCTTTCCCTTCCATAACAGGTTTTGATGCAAGCGCACCAATATTTCCTAGACCTAACACGGCTGTACCATTTGAAATAACGGCCACTAAATTAGCACGCGCAGTATAACGACTTGCTGCTGAAGGATCTTTTTCAATTTCTAAACAAGGCTCTGCAACACCTGGGGTATACGCAAGGGCTAAATCATGTTGAGTTTCTAATGATTTGGTTGGGGTGACCGCAATTTTTCCTGGAATTGGGAATTCATGAAAATCTAATGCAGCTTGGCGCAATTGTTCGCTCATATAAATATACTCCATTTTCACTTAGGTTAAATAAAATTTGCGCCATTATACTCTCTTTTTAAGAGAATTTTGTGACATACCGCAAAAATTTTACAAATTTATTACAAAAATATGAGTGAAATCGACCGCACTTTTTGTCTTTTCTTCACATTTCGAACCAAAAACGTTACTATGTCGCAAAAAACATGCAGGATGTAAATAATGAGTTTGTTTTCTAAATTTAGAAGTGCCATCAATAAATTACAACGGAAAGCGATTAACAAAACCTTTCAACAACGGTTAACCAACCAAGGTATGTCAGTGATTTCGGCAAACTGTGTTGGTGCATTTATTTTGCACGACCTTAATCAGCCTTTTAATTCTCCATTTGTTAACCTTTATTTAGACCCAAGCGATTTTGTTCGCTATCTGCAGAACATTACATTCTATCAAGCACAACCGCTTCAATTTATACAAACAGAAAAACCGTATCCCGTTGGTCTATTAGGTGATCTTAAAGTACACTTTATGCACTATCACTCCGAACAAGAGGCTCGGGAAAAGTGGGAAGCTCGCTCACAGCGTTTAGACCTAGATAACTTGTTTATTATGATGACAGATAAAGATGGTGGAAAAGGTGCTAAATATGAAGACCTGCAAGCCTTCGATAACTTGCCTTATCCAAACAAAGTGGTCTTTACCCATAAGCCTTATCCCGAGTTTAAATCCGCTTTCTACATTAAAGGCTTTGAAAATGAAAACGAAGTGGGGGATTTATTTACCTTTTCCGGTTGGAATGGCGAAAAATATTACGATCAGTTTGATTACGTCAGCTGGTTCAATCAAAAATAAGAGTTTACGATGCGATTAGATAAATTTATTGCCGAGAATACTGGTTTAACCCGTTCACAAGCCACCAGGGCCATTCGCCAAAGTGCGGTCAAAATTAACGGTGAAATTGTGAAAAATGGGGCGACCAAAGTAAGCCAAGAAGATGAAATTTATTTTGAAGATGAATTATTGCCTTGGGTGGAAGAAGGTCAATATTTTATGTTGCATAAGCCTCAGGGCTACGTTTGCTCTCATGATGACGGTGACTATCCAACTATTTATCAATTCTTTGAACCGCCTCTTTCAGGCAAGTTACACAGCGCTGGACGATTAGATGTGGATACCACTGGCCTCGTGCTATTAACGGATGATGGCCAATGGTCACATCGTATTACCTCACCAAAGCATCAATGTGAGAAAACCTATTTAGTCACTTTAGCTGACCCGGTTGAGAACCATTATACCTCAGCCTGTGAAGAAGGCATTCTATTACGTGGCGAAAAAGAACCCACTAAGCCAGCAAAACTTGAAGTGTTAGATGATTACAACGTGAATCTGACTATCTCTGAAGGACGCTATCACCAGGTGAAACGAATGTTTGCCGCGCTTGGTAATAAAGTCGTGGCACTCCATCGTTGGAGAATCGGTAACGTTGAATTAGATGAAAGCTTAGAAGAAGGCGAATTTCGTCCACTCACTCAGGAAGAAATCGACAATTTAGTGAAATAATATGAGCCAAAATATTAAACCTACCTTTATTTTTATCGCCACGCTCGGCATCCTCTCGATGCTACCGCCTTTGGGCGTGGATATGTATATTCCGTCCTTTTTAAATATTGCCGAAGACTTAAATATCGACTCCGAGCAAGTGCAGTACACACTGACATTCTTTGCTTATGGCATGGCGGCTGGACAATTATTTTGGGGACCCTTTGGTGATAGCTTTGGTCGTAAACCGATTATTTTATTAGGGGTTATTATTGGTGCTATCACTGCCATTATTTTAACGGGCATTCATTCTATTGGCAGTTTCACTGTTCTGCGTTTCATTCAAGGTTTCTTTGGAGCAGCCCCTGTTGTGCTTTCAGGAGCTTTATTACGAGATTTATTTAGCAAAGATCAGCTCTCTCGAGTCATGTCCACCATCACGCTTGTCTTTATGATCGCACCGCTTGTTGCGCCAATAATTGGCGGATATATTGTGAAGTATTTCCACTGGCACATGATTTTTTATGTGATTGGTACGATGGGATTTCTTGCGGCATTACTCGTCTTTTTCATTATTCCTGAAACCCATAAACAAGAAAACCGTATTCCACTACGCCTAAATATCATTGCTCGTAACTTTATGATGCTTTCAAAACAAAAAGAAGTGTTAGGTTATATGGCGGCCGCCTCTTTTGGATTTGGCGGTTTATTTGCTTTCGTCACTGCAGGGTCTATTGTCTATATCGGTATTTATGGCATTCCAGTCGATGAATTCGGTTATTTCTTTATGATCAATATTGCCATCATGACAACAGCCTCCTATCTCAATGGGAAATTTGTATTGAAATTAGGTGCTGAAACCATGTTACGTATTGGTATTGCTGTACAATTCATTTCAGGAATCTGGCTATTTTTAACCGCACTTTTTGATTTCGGTTTTTGGCCAATGGCTATTGGCGTAGCCTTTTTTGTTGGACAAAATCCATTAATCTCCTCAAATGCCACAGCCTCTATTCTAGAAAAATTTCCAACGATGGCGGGTACAGCAAATTCATTAATGGGAAGTGTACGTTTTGGTGTAGGTGCGGTGATGGGTTCCTTGGTAGCTAGCTTTAAAATGGAAACCGCTGCACCAATGCTCTATACAATGACAGCTTGCGTGGTCATTTCAGCCCTTGCTTATTACTTCCTGACTTATCGAAATGAACGATAAAGTGCGGCCAATTTTCAGATCAATTTAAAACAATAAAGGCGGGACTCCCCCGCCTTTGTCATATTCCATCAAAATTTATTTCCAAATTCGATGATCTAATACTCGTTTTTTAATTTCAGGATAGAGGTCAATTTTAAATTCGGGCTCTTTTCCTTCTTTTAATTGACGCTGATAGTCTTTCATTAACTTCCACACAATTGGGGAAAGTAAAACAATCGCGACTAAGTTAATAATTGCCATCACAGCCATCACAGTGTCTGCAAAATTCCACACAACATTACCTGATTTTACCGAGCCGAAATAAACGAAGAATAATACCGATAAACGGAATGTCCATACAAACCACGGTTTATTTTTAATAAAGCGAATGTTACTTTCTGCGTAAGCATAGTTACCGATAATAGAGGAATAAGCGAAAAGCAATAAAATAAAAGCTAAGAAGTGTACGCCAAACTCCCCAACATGATAACGCAATGCGTTTTGCGTTAAGGAAATACTTTTCAGTGTTTCACTGCCATAGTTATCAGAAAGCAGAATAATTACTGCCGTACAAGTACAAACGATCATGGTATCCACAAACACACCAAGCATTTGCACTAAGCCTTGGCTAACCGGATGTTTTACATGAGCAGCTGCTGCGGCATTTGGGGCAGAGCCCATCCCCGCTTCATTAGAGAATAATCCACGTTTAATCCCCATCATCATGGCTTTGGAGACTAAAGCACCAAACATACCACCAGCGGCTGATTGGAAAGTAAAAGCACTTTTATAAATATTGGCGATTACCGTCGGAATCATATCAATATGCATACCTAAGATAATTACCGCCATGATTAAATAAAAGAGTGCCATCATCGGTACTACGCTACTAGAAATGGTCGCAATACGTTTTACACCACCGAAAATAATTGCAGCAGTTAATACCACTAAAACCAGACCTACATATTCACCTTGCCAATCCCAAGCATTTTTAGTTGCTTCTACGATTGAGTTTGCTTGAACTGAATTAAATGCAAAACCAAAAGTAAAAATAAGTGATACCGCAAACGCTACCGCTAAGCAACGTGATTTTAAACCTTGTGTAATATAGTAAGCGGGGCCACCACGGAAAGAACCATCTTTATCTTGAATTTTGAATACCTGTGCTAAAGTCGATTCCGCAAAAGCACTCGACATCCCAATAAATGCCGTTACCCACATCCAGAACACCGCACCCTCACCACCAAGTGCAATAGCTGTCGCCACACCACTGATATTACCTACGCCAACTCGACTAGCGAGCCCAGTTGCAAACGCTTGGAATGGCGTTAAAGAATTTCCCTCTGCTGCACGTCCAAACCACATTTCACGAATACTTGTAGGGAAAAGACGTAACTGCACTAACCCAGTAGTAATGGTAAAAAATAGACCTACACCTAATAAAATAACAATGGTGATATTCCATAATGGCTCATCAAAATGTTCGATAACCCATGTTAATCCCTGTTCAATCCAGTTCCCAAATTCTGTCAGCATAAAAACCTCACTTAAAAAATCCATATTCTGATTGTAAATAGACAAAAGAAAAAATCCAGTTTTCTTAGAGGAAAACTGGATTCTTATCCTATAACATAAAATTTATTCAAATTTTCACTGTATTTTTAGATTAAATCTATTCACAGTTTAAAAATAATGCGGCAGCACCACGAACACCACCGGAATCACCATGTTTTGCTTTTTTGATTGGAGGCACTTTTGCACTACGCATTAAATGAGCAGGCAATGCTTTTGGTAACGCTTCATAGAGATAATCAAAATTCGATAAACCACCACCGAGCACAATCATATGCGGATCAAATGCAGTGATAATATTGCCGATAGAAATAGCCGCTAATTCAACAAAAATACGAACAAAATCAACCGCACTTTCCTCTTTCGCATAAAAGCGATCGATAATCTCTTTGGCTGATAACTCTTCCCCTTTTAAATCACGGTACAACATTTCAAAGCCGCGACCGGAAATATACGTATCTAAACAGGCCTGATTGCCACAACCACATTGGTAAATTGGCGCTTTATCCCAGCCTAATAGCTTTAAGGCATGATAATTTAATTGAAGGTGGCCTAACTCCCCAGCCATCCCGACTTGTCCTGAGTGAATTTTGCCATTAATTACAAAACCACCACCGAAGCCCGTCCCCAAAATAAGCCCTAATACAGAAGGATATTGGGTATTTTCTTCATCACAGGCTTCAGAGAGAGCAAAACAATTTGCATCATTTTCTGCCCGCACTTCACGATCTAAAACGCGTTCAAGATCGGCTAAAATGGGCTTATTATCTGCAACACGAATATTCGTCACTTCAGCAAGCCCAGTTGTTAAATTAACAAATCCAGGCAAACCTAAACCTACTGTGCCTTTTTCACCAAAGTGGGCATCAGCACGTTCTACTAGCGTTTTGATCGCCTGTAACCAATCTTGATAATCTGTTTGTGGCGTTGGCACGCGCTCGGTATAAAGTTTTTCTAATTTTTCATTAAAAGCAGCCAATTCAATCTTTGTGCCACCGATATCAATACCGTAATACATATTGTCTCCTCAAAGAGCGGTCAAAATTGTTGGAATGTCTGGACTGTATTTTCCTTGAAATCAAAATGAAAATCCATGATAAAAATCATATTTTCTACAAGCAATAAAAAGACCGGCTTTATCACTCAAACCGGTCTTTGATGCTATTTATTGTTAAACAAGCCTTTCTTCTGCAAGAAACCAAAAATAATCAAATGAACAATCCACGCCGAAATTATCGCCACAAATAAATCGATTGGATAATGCATTCCAAGGCGTACGCGGCTAATCAACATTAATACGCCCCAAATGGTCATCGCACCAATAAGCAATTCTGCTTTAAAAGAACGCTTCCCTAATAATTGGCTAAATCCAACGGCTAACATAAGCCAAGTAGCGGCAAAAATAGAATGACCAGATGGGAAAGAATAACCGGTTTCATCTTCATAATGGGCTTTTAGCCATGCTGGCGTATCGGCTTGGGTCGAATAAAATTTATCCACTAATTTCGCACGTTCTGAACGATCTTGATGATAAAAGGCATCCGTAGTACTTTCTGTTTTTTCCGCTAAATAGACGGTAAAAGGACGTGGCTCGGCAAAAACCGTTTTTAAACCTGTTTTAATTACTTGTGTGGATAATACCGACAGCCCCATTACAATCACGCCCATAATCCATTGTTTACGATTTTCAAAAAGAAAACGGAAAAGTAAAGCAAATACACCACAGGTAATTAAAGCGTAAGGTACGCTACCAGTTTCGGTTAAAAGATAAAGCCAATAATCCCATTCCATTAATTGGTTGTTTCCATGCCAATGATAAGCAAAACCCCAAACAAAAAATGGTACAAGACAAAGGAATAACGTATATAATGACAGCCTTTTAAACATTGTTGCCTCTTGATAATAAAAATAAAGTGCATATTTTAGCAGAATAAAGTTGAAAAAAGGATAAGTTATGTCAAAAATCCAATTGGTTGCCCAAGCCAATTTGCCTACCGAATATGGCATATTTAAAATGGTCGGATTTGAATTTCCCGATACCAAAAAAGAACATGTCGCGTTAGTGATGGGTGATATTTCAAACCCAGATGAGCCAGTGCTCGCCCGCATTCATTCTGAATGCTTAACGGGTGATGCATTACACAGTTTAAAATGCGATTGTGGTTTCCAGCTTGCCGCCGCATTACGTCAAATTAGCGAAGCGGGTCGAGGTGTGTTGATCTATCATCGTGAAGAAGGCCGTGGCATTGGTCTAATTAATAAAATTCGTGCTTATTCATTACAAGATCAAGGCATGGATACTATTGAAGCCAACCTTGCATTAGGTTTTAAAGCCGATGAACGTAACTTTAATGTGTGTGCCGATATGTTTGAATTATTAGGTGTGAAGCAAGTTCGCTTGATGACAAACAACCCGCAAAAAGTAGAAACGATGAAAAAAGCGGGCATTAATATTGTAGAACGCGTACCATTAAATGTAGGTGAAAACCGTTACAATACGAAATATCTTGATACTAAAGCGAAAAAAATGGGCCATTATATTGTGCATAATAATGAAGAACATTTAATGACTTGCCCACATTGCCAAGAAGAAGTGATTTAACAAAAAAGCCATACAACTGTATGGCTTTTCTTTTATCAAAACAATTATTGATTAACGCCCCAATGACGAGTGTCTTTATCAAATTTCATGCCCGAATGGGATCCTTCCGAACCATTAAAATAAACGTCTTTATTTGCGCAAGCTGAAATTACTAATGCACCAAGAACAATAAGAATTAATTTTTTCATTGTGTTTACCTTTTTTAAAACTAAGTTGCCAAAATTGTATCATAATTCTCTCCGTATTTTCCTGCTTAAATTAGTCCTTTTCTTGCAAAATTTATCTTTGACTTCTACAATACCGCCTCATTTTTAACTTGTAGTTCGCAAACCTCCTACATAAAAAAACTAGGTATCCTATGAATATTTCAAATCCTAATCACAATCGTAAAGCCCTTGTGATCTTCTCAGGTGGACAAGATTCCACAACCTGTTTAATTCAAGCCATTGCTGAATATGGCGTGGAAAATGTGGAAACGGTCACCTTTCAATACGGTCAACGTCACGCTATCGAATTAGAAAAAGCCTGTTGGATCGCTCAGGATCTCGGTGTGAAACAAACGTTGATTGATACATCCGTCATCAAATCCATTACCCATAATGCCTTAATGGATGCCAATGCGGATATTGAGCAAAAAGATGGTGAATTACCGAATACTTTTGTGGATGGCCGCAACGCACTCTTCTTATTGTATGCCGCGATCTATGCTAAAAGACAAGGTATCAATGACATTATCACGGGTGTATGTGAAACAGATTTCAGTGGCTATCCGGATTGTCGTGATGTGTTTATCAAATCCATGAATGTCACCCTTAATTTAGCCATGGATTATCCGTTCAATTTAAAAACACCGTTAATGTATCTTACCAAAGCACAAACGTGGGCATTAGCCGATGAATTAGGTGCGTTAGATTATATTCGTCAGCACACTCATACTTGCTACGAAGGTGTTGAGGGAGGATGTCGAGAATGTCCAAGCTGTAAATTGAGAGATAAAGGCTTACAGGAATATTTAGCCACAAAAGCAAAAGCTTAGTATCGAGATAATTTAACCCATAACAGATTTAATAGGTTCAAATGAATCCAAAGTGCGGTCAAAATTCACATCAAATTTTGACCGCATTTTTACTTGATATAGTATCCTTCTCTTTTCTCATCTTTGATTTTATAAACGCGTCATTTTTTGATAAAATCACGCTAATTTTTTATAAATAAGTAACTAATTTTAAAAATGACTACAAATTATTCTGCTCAAGAAATTACGGTTCTAAAAGATCTCGAACCGGTGCAAATTCGCCCCGGCATGTACACGGACACGACTCGTCCAAATCATCTTGCACAAGAAGTTATTGATAACAGTGTGGACGAAGCCCTTGCGGGTTTTGCCACCAAAGTTGAAGTGATTTTACATGCGGATCAATCGCTTGAAGTCATTGATAATGGACGCGGGATGCCTGTGGATATTCACCCAACTGAAGGGGTTTCAGGTGTCGAAGTAATCTTAACCAAACTTCATGCTGGCGGTAAGTTCTCAAATAAAAACTATGAATTTGCCGGTGGTTTACACGGGGTAGGGATTTCTGTCGTCAATGCCCTTTCTGAACGCGTTGATATTCAAGTTAAACGTAACGGCGAAGTATATAAAATTGCCTTTGAAAATGGCGTAAAAGTAGAAGAATTAGAAGTCATCGGGACTTGTGGCAGACGTACAACCGGTACCACCGTCCACTTCAAACCAAACCCAAAATATTTTGATAGCAAGAATTTTTCTGTCAGCCGTTTACGCCACTTATTGCGTGCGAAAGCCGTGCTTTGTTCAGGCTTAGAGATTAAATTTGTCGATAAAGTGAATAACACCGAAGATGTATGGTGTTATCAAGATGGTTTATCCGATTACTTAACCGAAGCAGTGAATGGTTTTGAAACCTTGCCTGAAAAACCTTTTGTCGGTGAATTTAAAGGCTCCACCGAAGCGGTAAGCTGGGCATTATTATGGTTGCCGGAAGGTGGTGAGCTTATTGCAGAAAGCTATGTAAACTTGATTCCAACAGTACAAGGCGGAACACACGTAAATGGTCTTCGCCAAGGTTTGCTCAATGCCATGACTGAATATTGCGAATTCCGCAATAAATTACCACGTGGCGTGAAATTAACGGCAGACGATATTTGGGATCGCTGTGCTTATATTCTTTCACTGAAAATGCAAGATGCTCAATTTGCCGGCCAAACCAAAGAACGTTTATCTTCCCGTCAAAGTGCGGTCTTTGTTGCGGGTGTTTTAAAAGATGCCTTCAGTTTATGGTTGAATCAAAACGTACAGGATGCAGATCGCTTAGCTGAAATGGCGATCAGTTCTGCACAACGTCGTCTGAATGCAGCCAAAAAAGTTGTACGTAAAAAATTAGTGAGTGGTCCTGCTCTACCGGGTAAATTAGCCGATTGTGCATCACAAAATTTAGAAAAAACCGAATTATTCTTGGTAGAAGGTGACTCTGCGGGCGGATCGGCCAAACAGGCGCGAGATCGTGAATATCAAGCGATCCTACCTTTACGCGGAAAAATCTTAAATACTTGGGAAGTAGCCAGTGATCAAGTGCTTGGCTCAACGGAAATTCATGATATTGCTGTGGCGCTTGGTATCGATCCTGATAATGAAGACTTATCTCAACTTCGTTACGGTAAAGTCTGTATTTTAGCCGATGCGGACTCTGATGGTTTGCATATTGCCACCCTACTCTGTGCACTCTTTTTACGTCATTTCCCGAAATTGGTTCAAGATGGGCACGTTTATGTGGCAATGCCACCACTCTATCGTATCGACTTAGGTAAAGAAGTCTTTTATGCCTTAGATGAAAACGAAAAAGAAGCGATTTTAGAACGCTTAAAAGGTAAAAAAGGCACCTTAAACGTACAACGCTTCAAAGGTTTGGGTGAAATGGATCCGTCACAATTACGTGAAACCACCATGGATCCTAATACACGCCGTTTAGTTCAATTAACCTATGAGCTAGGTGAAGATCAAGGGGCAGAAACATTAGAATTAATGGATATGTTACTCGCCAAAAAACGAGCGGAAGATCGCAAAAATTGGTTGCAAACCAATGGAGATCAAGTGGATTTAGCTGTTTAATTATTTGAGGTTAATCATGAACGAACAACGTCGAGATTTTTTTAAGAATAGTGCACTAGGCCTAGCAACAATTACATTAGGTGCAGGTTTAAGCCTGATTCCTTCTGCTAAAGCAGAGGAAAAGCCCTCTAATACGGCAACCACTGCGGTTGAAAAATTACCTGAAATTGAAGCTGAACTGACGCTTGCGCCAAATGTACCAAAACCGATTGAACGTAACTATCCAGCAAAAGTCGTGGTAAAACTGACCGCACTTGAGCAAATTATGGATTTGATGGATGGTGTGCAATTTAAATTCTGGACATTAAACGGTAGCGTGCCTGCCCCATTCATTCGTGTACGCGAAGGCGATATGGTAGAAGTCCAACTTTCCAATTCAGCGAGTTCAATGATGCCGCACAGTATCGATTTCCATGCTGCCGCTGTGCCAATGGGCGGCGCTATCGCAAGTGAAACCCCACCAACACGTACATCAACCTTCCAATTTAGAGCGTTACGTTCTGGCATTTATTTGTACCACTGCGGCAGTCAACCTGTGGACATTCACCTTGCCAAGGGGATGTATGGTTTAGTTTTGGTTGAGCCGAAAGAAGGTTTACCAAAAGTGGATCGCGAATTTTACATTATGCAAAGTGAATTCTATACCAAAGGCGAGTTTGGCGATCCTGGCTTGCAACCATTCAGTATGCAAAAAGCCATTGATGAGCGCCCTGAATATGTGCTCTTTAACGGTAAAGTCGGCGCAACTATGGATGGTAATGCCTTAAAAGCGAAAACCGGTGAAACCATTCGTCTATTCGTAGGAAATGCAGGGCCTAATTTATGTTCTTCTTTCCACTTAATTGGTGCAGTATTTGACAATGTATATGTAGAAGGCGGCACACTTGTTAATCACAATGTTCAAACAACCTTGATTCCATCTGGCAGTGCCACTATGGTAGAAACTCGAATTGATGTGCCGGGTACTTATGTCTTTATGGATCATTCCATTTTCCGCGCAGTAAACAAAGGTACAATGGGACATATTGTGGTTGAAGGCGAAAAAAATCCGAATATTTATTCCGGCAAATTAAAAGATGAAGCCTTTAAAGAAGCCAATCCACAAAAACCGCAACCTGTTCCTTACGAAATTGACAGTCATAAAGGAATGGATATGGGACATTCTCCTCACGAACATTCCGATGGGAATTCCGGTGCAACAAGAAAATAGATTAGAAGAATATGAGCAATATTAACTACGAAGGCATCGAGCAGATGCCACTTCGCACCTTTACAGAAAAGGCTTATCTTAATTATTCAATGTACGTCATCATGGATCGTGCATTGCCTTTTATTGGAGATGGCTTAAAGCCCGTTCAACGTCGCATTGTCTATGCGATGTCTGAACTGGGTTTAAATGCTGCAGCAAAATTTAAAAAATCCGCACGTACCGTCGGTGATGTATTAGGTAAATTCCATCCGCATGGTGACTCAGCCTGTTATGAAGCCATGGTATTAATGGCTCAGCCCTTTTCTTACCGCTATCCTTTGGTTGATGGCCAAGGAAACTGGGGGGCGCCAGATGATCCTAAATCATTCGCGGCAATGCGTTATACAGAATCTCGCTTGTCCAAAATCTCTGAAATTCTATTATCTGAATTAGGGCAAGGCACTGTTGATTTCCAACCAAACTTTGATGGCACCTTAGAAGAACCACAATATTTGCCTGCACGTTTGCCTCATATTCTGTTGAATGGCACCACCGGGATTGCCGTTGGTATGGCAACCGATATTCCACCACACAATATTAATGAAGTGGCAGATGCCGCTGTCCTGTTATTAGATAATCCAAAAGCAGGATTAGATGATGTACTCAATATCATTCAAGGCCCGGATTTCCCAACTGAAGCGGAAATTATTTCCCCTAAAGATGATATTCGCAAAATGTATGAAACCGGTCGTGGTTCTATCAAAATGCGGGCAACATGGCATAAAGAAGACGGTGAAATCATCATTAGTGCACTTCCTCATCAATCTTCACCATCAAAAATCATTGCGCAAATTGCTGAGCAAATGACAGCAAAAAAATTGCCAATGGTGGAAGATATTCGTGATGAAGCGGATTATGAAAATCCTGTGCGTATCGTGCTTGTGCCACGTTCAAATCGTGTTGACACGGATGCCTTGATGGCGCATTTATTTGCAACGACAGATCTCGAAAAAAGCTATCGTGTGAATATGAATATGATCGGGCTTGATCATAAACCAGCCGTGAAAGGCTTACTTCAAATCCTCACTGAATGGCTGACATTTCGTCGTACTACCGTAACACGTCGTTTACAGCATCGTTTAGATAAAGTACTCGCTCGTTTGCACATTTTAGATGGTTTGATGATTGCCTTCCTCAATATTGATGAAGTGATTGAGATTATTCGTACTGAAGATGAACCAAAACAAGTTTTAATGGCTCGTTTTAACTTAAGTGATGAACAGGCTGAAGCCATTTTAAACTTACGTTTGCGCCATTTAGCCAAATTAGAAGAACATCAATTACAAGCTGAAAAAGATAAACTCGAAGAAGAGCGGGCAAATTTAGAGTTAATTTTAGGATCTGAGCGTCGCTTAAATACCTTGATCAAAAAAGAAATTCAAGAAGACGCGAAAAAATACGCCAGTCCTAGAATGTCTCAATTAGTTGAACGTGAAGAAGCGAAAGCGATTTCTGAAAGTGAAATGACTCCAGCTGAACCGGTTACTGTCATCTTATCTGAAATGGGCTGGGTTCGTTGTGCGAAGGGTCATGACATTGATCCAGCAGGATTAAGCTACAAAGCAGGCGATAAATATCTGGCGCACGCTTGTGGTAAAAGCAATCAACCCGTAATCTTTATTGATAGTACTGGTCGTAGCTATGCTTTAGATCCATTAAGCTTGCCTTCTGCGCGTTCCCAAGGTGAACCACTCACCGGTAAACTTACATTACCGGCAGGTGCGACGATTGAAAAGGTTATTATGGAACCTGAAAAACAAGAATTATTGATGGCATCAGATGCAGGATACGGTTTTATTTGCAAATTTGAAGATTTAATTGCACGTAATAAAGCGGGAAAAGCCTTGATTTCTTTGCCAGAAAATGCGAAAGTCTTGAAACCTGAGACACTTTCCGAGTCGGCCTCACTTCTTGTGTCCCTCACTTCAGCGGGTCGAATGCTGATTTTTCCGGTACGGGATTTACCGGCATTATCAAAAGGGAAAGGCAACAAAATCATCAGTATTCCAGCAGCGAATGCAAAAGCGCGGTCAGAATTATTGGTGAAATTGTTCTTAATTTCAGAGCAAGCCAGCCTTGAGTTCCATTCCGGTAAACGAAAAATCACATTAAAACCGGAAGATCTGCAAAAATTCCGTGCGGAACGCGGCAGAAAAGGCTCCCAGTTACCACGAGGATTACATAGTAATGTTGACATTGTGGTGGTTGAACCTGAACACAACTCATAAGAATTCTCGAAACCAAACTAAATAGGAGGATATTTCGTGAATATTGTTTTTGATACCTATCAAACACTTGCTTTAGCAAGTTTTGTATTATTACTCGGTTTTTTTCTAGTAAAACGCATTCGGGTTTTACAAACATTCAATATCCCAGAGCCTGTCGTTGGCGGCTTTATTGTGGCTATTGCATTAACGGTTTTATATAAAGTAAATGGCACTTCATTCACTTTTGAGAAAAGCTTACAAACATCGATGATGTTGGTATTCTTCTCCTCTATCGGTTTAAGTGCAAACTTTGCTCGCTTAATTAAAGGCGGAAAACCATTAGTTATCTTCCTATTGGCAGCGGGAATACTCATTGTTTGCCAAAATGTCATCGGTATTTTAGGTACTCAATTATTAGGTATTGATCCTGCTTATGGTCTACTGGCCGGTTCAGTTACCCTAACCGGTGGTCATGGTACAGGTGCGGCATGGGCAGAAACTTTCACTAAAGAATTTAATCTACCGGCTGCAACAGAAATCGCCATGGCATGTGCCACATTCGGTTTAGTCTTTGGTGGTATCTTAGGTGGTCCAGTATCTCGTTATTTATTAAATCATCAAAAACAAGGTGAAAACCCGGAGAATGATGAAGTAGATGACGTACAAGAAGCATTTGAGCACCCAACTTACAAACGTAAAATTAATGCGCGCTCAATCATTGAAACCATCGCAATGCTTTCTTTATGTTTACTCATCGGTCAATACTTAGATGGCTTAACAAAAGGTACACACATTCAATTACCAACATTCGTATGGTGTTTATTTACAGGTGTAATCATTCGTAACAGCTTAACCCACTTATTCAAATTCCAAGTGGCTGATTCAGCGATTGACGTATTAGGTAGCGTAGGTTTATCTATCTTCTTAGCGATTGCTTTGATGTCTCTCAAACTTTGGGAATTAGCAGGTCTTGCAACAGATGTATTAGTTATCTTAGCAGTTCAAGTTGTCTTCATGGCTTTCTTCGCTATCTACGTCACATACCGTATGATGGGTAAAGATTATGATGCTATTGTATTAAGTGCGGGTCACTGTGGTTTCGGTCTCGGTGCAACACCAACAGCCGTAGCTAACATGCAAGCGATTACCAGTCGTTTCGGACCATCTCACAAAGCGTTCTTAATCGTACCAATGGTAGGGGCATTCTTTATCGACTTATTAAACGCCGGTATCTTAAAAATGTTCTTAAGCGTTGTTGAAGCGCTTCACTAATCAAACGTAGAAAAAAAGGCTGACATTTTGTCAGCCTTTTTATTTACTCTCTACTCAGTAGCGTCTTCACTAAATCCATTACAAATTCTAGCCGCGCTTTGTTTTCTGGAAGTGCTTTTACAAACTTAAATTTTAGTGGACCATCAAAGCGATAAACAATTGGATTTTGTTGAATTAATTTGATGAATTTTTCTGGATCAACTTTTGCTGAAGGTGAGAATTCAATAAAGCCCCCTTGAGCCCCAGCATCGATTTTCAGTACTTTTAATGGTTTCACCATTAAACGCATCTCTGCAATTTGTAAAAGATTTTTAGTTGCTTCAGGTAATAGGCCAAAGCGATCGATTAATTCAACTTTTAATTCATCTAACTCTTGCTTACTTTCTGCTGCAGCAATGCGTTTATAGAACGATAAACGCATATTCACATCACCAAGATAGTCATCTGGCAATAAAGCTGGAACACGTAACTCAATTTCAGCTTGTTGATGTGTAATCTCTTCTAATGAAGGTTCTCTGCCCTCTTTTAAGGCTTTAACTGCTGCATCAAGCAATTCCATATAAAGTGAAAAACCGATGCTCTCAATTTGCCCACTTTGTTCATTCCCTAATAATTCACCTGCACCGCGAATTTCTAAATCGTGCGTCGCAAGGATGAAACCTGCACCTAAGTTATCTAAACTTTCTAATGCCTCTAAACGACGTTTCGCATCTTTCGTCATTAATTTCGGCGGAGGTGTAAGCAAATACGCATAAGCTTGATGATGGGAACGCCCTACTCGACCACGCAACTGGTGAAGCTGAGCTAAACCAAAATTATCTGCACGTTCAATAATAATCGTATTTGCCGTTGGTACGTCAATTCCTGTTTCAATGATGGTGGAACAAACTAATACGTTATAACGTTGATGATAAAAATCACTCATCACGCGTTCAAGCTCACGCTCTCGCATTTGACCATGACCAATCACGACACGAGCTTCCGGTACAAGTGCGGTCAGTTTTTCGGCCGTATTTTCAATACTTGCCACATCATTATGCAAATAATAAACTTGTCCACCACGTAAAATCTCACGCAGGATGGCTTCACGAATAATTAAATCATCTTTCTGGCGAACAAATGTTTTGATACTCACTCGGCGAGCCGGTGGCGTCGCAATAATAGAAAGATCACGAATACCATTCATCGCCATATTCAAAGTACGAGGAATTGGTGTTGCAGTAAGCGTTAAAATATCAATATTCGCTCGAAGTTGTTTAATTTTCTCTTTTTGTCCCACTCCAAAGCGATGTTCTTCATCAATGATGAGTAAGCCAAGATCAGAAAACTTCACATCAGATTGAATCAATTTATGGGTTCCAATCAGAATATCGACTTTTCCTTCAGCTAAATTTTCTAAGATTTGTTTTTGTTCTTTGACTGTTTTAAAGCGAGAAAGCACTTCCACATTAATCGGAAGATTAGCAAAACGATCTTTAAAATTCTCGTAATGCTGTTGAGCTAACAAAGTTGTTGGAACCAATACGGCGACTTGTTTATGGTTCATGACCGCCAAAAATGCGGCGCGCATCGCCACTTCAGTCTTCCCAAAGCCCACATCACCACAAACCAAACGATCCATCGCCTTGGGTTGGCACATATCCGAAATGACGGCATTAATCGCCATAGCTTGATCGTGCGTTTCCTCAAAAGAGAAAGTTGCAGCGAATTGTTGGAATTCCTCACGATCATATTTAAATTCAAAGCCTTTTTTCACTTCTCGTTGGGCATATACATCAAGTAATTCAGCGGCCACATCACGAATTTTTTCTGCGGCTTTTTGACGCGTTTTCGCCCACGATTCATTACCTAATTTATGTAATGGTGCGGTTTCATCTGAGCCACCTACATAGCGACTAATTAAATGAAGAGAACCAACAGGCACATAAAGTTTGGATTCATTCGCATAATTAATCAGCAAATATTCTGCTTTTAAGCCCCCAGTATCGAGTGTTACTAAGCCACCATAACGTCCAACACCATGATCTAAATGTACAACAGGCTGCCCAATTTTTAACTCAGCTAGATTACGCACTAAGGTATCTGGATTCACCGCTTTACGCTTATCACGCTGACGTTGCTGTACTCGCTCGCCTAAAATTTCATGTTCAGTAATAACGGCGAGTTTAGCCTCATCAAGAATAAAACCTTGCTCAAGACGACTTACCCACAGATTAAACTTGTCTTGATTGGCTTCAGATAAGGTTTTAATCTGTTTAGGCTTAATTTTTAATGGTGAAAGTAAATCCAGTAAAGTTTCGCGTCGTCCTTCGGTTTCAACTGAAAATAAAACATTTCCTTTAAAATTCTCAATAAACTGACGAAGTTGCGATAATGGTTCTTTTTGCTGTGATTGAATGGTCACGGCTGGTAATGCAGACACCGCTAAATTTTTCTGACGGACAGATGAGCGCACTTTTTCTGCTTTAAAATTAATTTTAGGATAATTTTTTAATGCATAATTTACCGCATCAATGCTTAGCCACAAACGTTCTGGCGGCAAAAGAGGGCGCATTGGATCAACTTTGCGATGCTCATAACGCTGTTTAGCATCAAGATAAAAACGTTCTCCTTGTGCTTGATTTGTTTCCATATCCACAAACAACGTTTTTTCGGGTAAGTAATCGAACAATGTTGCCATTTCATCAAAGAATAACGGCTGCCAATATTCAATTCCTGAGATTAGTGTACCTTTACTGATTTGCTGATAAATATGTTCTGGATCGCGACGAATTTCGCCAAAAGTTTCTCTAAATTGTGTGCGGAAAAACTCAATACCTTTCTCATCAGTTGGAAATTCGTGTGCAGGTAATAAATTAATAGATTGAATTTCATCTAACGTTCGCTGCGTATCGACATCAAAAGTACGAATCGAATCAATTTCATCATCAAAAAAATCTAAGCGAAATGGAACCGCACTTCCCATTGGGAAAAGATCTAAAAGTGATCCGCGCACAGCATATTCACCATGTTCTAGTACTTGCTCTACGGAACGATATCCTGCTGACTCTAATTGTAATCGCAATTTTTCAATGACAAGACGGTCACCTTTTTTAATCAGAAGGACATTGTGCTGTAGATATTTCGGCGGGCAAACACGTTGCATTAATGTGCTAATCGGTAAAACAAAGATACCTTTTTTAGTATTTTGCAAATGAAATAGTGCACTTAAACGAGAAGAAATAATTTCTTGATGAGGAGAAAAAGAATCATAGGGCAACGTTTCCCAATCAGGAAAAAACTGAACGGGCTGAGAAGTTAAATCCGGTAAAACTTGTGATAAACGAACCGCACTTTTGGTATCCGGTGTCACAACCACAGTCAATCCATCGTATTGTTCTGCAATTTCACTGACAGCAAGCGCATCAACACCTGTTAATACGTTGCCAAGAATTTTATGGTCATTTGGCTGAGTTGGAATATCAACATTAAAATAGGTTGTTTTCATAAGTGCGGTCAATTTTTATCTCATTTTTGCGTGAATAGCTGATTAGTTTAGCAAATTCACTCTACTTTTCAATATTTGTCTGTATAAAAAAACAGGGTTTAGTTAACCCTGTTTTCTTTTATTTTTTGAGTGGTTCTAGTGGTTTCTCTTTTTTTACCTTACCATCATCATCAAATTCAATGCGTGGCATACAACCTCGACAACTGCCTTTATCTAAACCTAGTTCACTGCAAAATTTATTGTACTCATCTACCGCTTTACGGAACCAACCTTTTTTTTCTTGTTCGCTCATCTTGCCTCCTTTTTTAATTTTTGTGTAATTTCCGAACGTAATAATTTTAACCCATTTTTTTTATTATAGGGTATCTGTTTTGTGATGAAATAATCTCTCATTAAAGGGCAATCTTTTTCATCTAAATTCATTAAAAATCGACGAATTGCCGGCAAAGCGGAAGCTAAAGTGCGGTGAAAATAAGCGAAGTTTTTTAGGCTTAACCAATCTTCATCAAGCAATTCCCAATCTACTGATGTAGTATTAAATTCCTGAGCAAGTGGATGGAAAGACAAAGGCATATTCCGTTGAAAAGATTGCTTTGCTTCTCTTTCTAATTCAATCCCTTGTGCAGAAAGCCCTCTTAGAGCAATAGCTGAATAACAACCACTACTCGCCTCTAAATGCTCGCCTAAATGAACAAGAGAAAAACCACATTCCAGCCAAAATTGAGCCAGTTCTTTTGTATAACCGAAACTCACTGATAAATAATCCACATTGGCATTTTGCGTGATGTATTCAATAAGCTTTGTACCAATACCATGCTGCTGCCACATAGGCTGAATAGCAATTCTCGAAATGCGTAAAGAATGTAATGTACAAGCCTTTTGTAGCTGAGAATGAAAACAAAGTGCTTGCGGGACGAGATTGCCTTTAGGACGTCTAGTACCTAGCTGAATGGCTTCTATAAGCGATGAATCTTCAATCCTGCCTTCTTTTAATGCCCAAACTGCACCTAGTAAATTTCGCTCACTTTCAGCGGTAAAAAAACACTGTGAATTGGCATCAAATAATCGCCGGAGATCTAATGGTGATGTACGATAATGGGCTAATGTCATCAAGCCATAGAATTTAGACAATGAAGAAAGTATTTTCTCTTGTGAGCGCTCAGTAATTTGGCATATTTTGCTTTTATCGTATGGTGTTTGTTTAAAGTCATCCTCTACATTCAATAATAAAAGCTCATCAATAAATGTCTCTAAAACATCATCTTTAGACCAACGTAGCGGTTCAATAAGCTCAAAATCAGAAAAAGTGCGGTTAATTTTTTGCTTAAATTTAAGCTCAAAGCCTCGTCCTGTTCCCTCATAACTATGAATAGTTGTCGTAAATAAAATATGCTTAAAATGGAGGGAAAAAGCAGTAAGTTGAGCAATCGGCAACATTGCTGCCTCATCAACAAAAAGCCAAGCATTTTCAGAAAAAGAAGGATCATTTTGCAAAACAAGGAAAAGCGCATCTGGTGCAATAAAGATAATCTCTTTTTGTGAAAATTCAGCCAAAATATTGACCGCACTTTTATTTGGAGCTGTAAGGTAAATTTTAGTATCCAGTTGATTCGCTAATAAGCCTGCGAGGGCTGATTTCCCTCTTCCTCGTTTAGCCGTAAGAAAGTAGAGATCTGATTCTTTTTGTAAAATTTGTTCAATAATTTTCTGCTGATCTAAGGTCACATTGTGATTTACAAATAACTGGTGAAAAGTGCGGCCAAACTTTAAATCATTTTGATGATAAAGGACGGGAAAACCATATTTATGAATACAATTCTTAAAATATGCAATAAATCTTGGCGTCGTAATTGCCTCAAGCGAACCTGACCAACGAAGACTATCTTCGTCTATTTGGGAATGAAGTTTCTCCCAATTTGATAGCAAGACAATTAAGGCACCATTCATTTTCAATGTACCGACCGCAATAGCGAGCGCCTCTAAATGGATACCTTTTCGTGCATCAAACAAGATCGTCTCAAACTCTTGCCCAAGAAGATTTTGAATTTTAGAAAACTCATTAATGATCAAGGTATTTGCCGGCAAATTAGACGGCATATTCTCACTGATCAAAATTTGAAAATGACGTGTCATGAATTATTTTTCTAAATATGCTTCTAATTCAGCTACATTTTGAGACCATTCATTACTGAGTTGTTCTATCCATAAAGCAATATCAGATGTCCAATTGGGTAATGACGTGTCTTGAGCCAATTTGGCGATATTCTGAACATTAACAAGCCCCACTGATGCTGCAGCACCTTTTATTTTATGTGCCACATCTGACACCATTTGTTGCATATCTGCGTTTGCAAGATAATCTTCATACGCCGTTTCTAATTCATCTAAATAAATTGGCATCCACTGTTTGAATAACTCCACATTAGCTTTAGCTTGTGATTTTCCAATTAACTCAATAAGTGAAATATTAATACCTTCTTGAACTTGAGGGAGCTCTTCTTCATCAGAGGTAGTCTCGATATCATCTCCTAAGAATGTTTTAAAACACTGACGTAATTCCGTTAGAGAAAGAGGCTTACGCAACACGCCATCCATACCCTGATTTTGATATTCCTCTTCGCTGTGCATAACGTTTGCCGTAAAAGCAATTAAAGGTGGAAGAAAATCATAAATCCCTTCTTCATAGTTTTTACGTAAATAGTATGCAATATCAAAGCCTGACATATCTGGTAACTTAATATCAAGAAAAACAATATCATAAGTATTTTTCTCAAATAATTGGATAGCCTGTTCACCATTCATCGCTACATCAACATAATGCCCTTGCTTTTCAAGAATACTTTTGGCCACAACAACATTCAATTCAACGTCTTCTACTAATAAAATAGACAGATGCTGCATGGCTTTTTCAGCATTACCATCATGAGCCTGAGCTTTTTCTGCAATGATCGTTAAGTAAAAGGTTGAACCTTTGTTCAATTCACTTTCAACTGTTAAATCCCCTTGCATTAATTGAGCTAAATTCTTAGAAATTGCAAGACCGATGCCACTTCCCGCAGAACGATGAATATTATCTTTAACCTGATAGTACATGGTAAAAATCTTATCTAATTCGCAAGGTGCAATACCTGCCCCCGTATCAGTAACACTAAATTGATACTGATTATCTTGCATTTTCTGCACCCTTAGAATAACTTCACCTTTGTCAGTGAATTTGACGGCATTACTAATTAAATTCCAAAGAATTTGACTAAGGCGAGCACGATCGAGGTAAAGCCAATTAGGTAAATTATCATCCAGTTTTAAAGAAAATTTTAGCCCCTTTTGTTCAGCCATCAAGGTGCCAAAATTATAGAAATCATTAAGTAGTGAATGGAAATCGCAAGGCTGAATATTTAATTCAATACGTTTAGAGTCGATCTTATCTAAATCAATAATATCACTAAAAATATGACCTAAACTGACCGCACTTAGATTAATTGTATTGAGGTAATTTTGTTGTTGTTCTGTTAATTTATCATCCAATAGAATTCGACTAAGGCCAATGATCCCATTTAAAGGTGTACGTAACTCATGGCTAATTGTTGCCAGTAAGGTACTTTTATCACGACTATTTTTTTCTAATCGAGCAAGCGTTTTAGAGAGCTCTAAACGGGAACGTTCTAGTCGTTCAACAAGTAGCGTAAAGAAATAAATAACAAAAGGCGCAGTAAATAAACCAAAAGTGATTGAGCGAGCAATGTCACTCCAGTGAATACCATCACTAAGAAGCGTACTTAATAAGATTTGTATACAGATAGCTAAAATCGCAAGAATAGCGATACCAAGTAAAGAGAAACGAACTCGACCTAATCGAATAACCCAATCAACATAACGTTGCGCAAAATATCTAAAGTTTTTCATGGTTTATATTGAGAAATAAAAATTGAGATCATTCTATATAATTTTTAATAAAAATCCATAAACAAAAACCCCAAGCCATTCAGCTCGGGGTTC
>NZ_KV838022.1:0-1429 GCF_001838635.1 Haemophilus sp. HMSC71H05 | reverse complement strand
GGAATAAAACGCGCAACAGCATCAATTAATGTCATTGCCGGCAACTCCCCACCGGTCAGAACGTAATCGCCGATTGACCATTCTTCATCGATTTCAGTTTGAATCAATCGCTCATCAATACCTTCGTAACGTCCACATACTAAAATCAATTTCTGATTTTGAGCAAGCTCGGTTACGCCACCTTGATCGAGTTTACGTCCTTGTGGCGAAAGGTAAATCACCTTTGCGCCTTCTCCTGCAGCTGCTCTCGCAGCATGAATCGCATCCCGTAAAGGTTGCACCATCATCAGCATTCCTGGACCACCACCATAAGGACGGTCATCCACGGTTTTATGCTTGTCGAATGTAAAATCTCTTGGATTCCAACATTCCACTTGCAGAAGATTATGTTTTACGGCTCTACCTGTAACCCCAAATTCCGTAATCGCTTTAAACATTTCGGGGAATAATGAAATCACCCCTATCCACATAAAAAGCCTACTACATTACGTTTGTGCATACTTGAGATTAGAAACCAGCGTCCCAATCCACTTCAATTGTTTTCGTGGTGAGATCGACTCTTTTAACTACTTGTTCATACAAAAACGGAATTAACCGCTCTTGTTTCCCAAAAGCATCTTTGGTATTGGCTTTAACCACTAACACATCATTAGAACCGGTTTCCATCATCTCTGTTACAGTTCCCATTGTATAACCTTCTAGGTTGACGACTGAACAACCGATTAAATCGTGCCAGTAATAATCCCCTTCTTCCAGTTCTGGGAAAACAGATAAATCCACACCAATTTCAACATTCGCTAAAGTTTGTGCGGCTTCACGATCATCAACGCCTTTTAATTTAACGATGATTTCGTGATTATGATGGCGCCAATTTTCTAATTCTGTTGGATGCCATTCACCTTTGATTTTTAAAAACCAAGGTTGATAATCAAAAATGCTTTCAGCTTGTTCTGTTGATGAATAAATACGTAACCACCCACGGATACCGTAGGTTGAGCCTAATTTGCCCACAACTTCAATGCGTTGTTGTTCCATATTTTTCACCTATTTTAGTTTAAGAACTAAATCAAAAAGCGAGATTATGCTTTTTGAGCTTCTTTTACCAAAGTTGCAACACGATCTGAAAGTGATGCACCTTGAGCAACCCAGTGGTTTACACGCTCAAGATCAACACGAAGACGCTCTGCGTTACCTTGTGCGATTGGGTTGAAGAAACCTACACGCTCAATGAAACGACCGTCACGTGGTGAACGACTGTCAGCTACTACGATTTGATAAAATGGGCGTTTTTTAGCTCCGCCACGAGATAAACGAATGGTTACCATAACCTTCCTCTAAATGTTTAATTACTAAAAGAATATTCTTAAACTCGAAAGCGATTTAAGAATATAGCTTACTTTTTTCTCTGTATATATAGACAAAAAGCCTG
>NZ_KV838021.1:0-3026 GCF_001838635.1 Haemophilus sp. HMSC71H05 | reverse complement strand
AGGGATAAGAAAAAGTCTGAGTAAGAAGAAAATCTTGATTGAACAAAAGCAATCAAGTGTTTAGTTAAAAAACGCAACATCAAGAATTTTTGAGGTTGTATAGTTAAGTGACTAAGCGTACAAGGTGGATGCCTTGGCAATCAGAGGCGACGAAGGACGTGCTAATCTGCGAAAAGCTTGGATGAGTCGATAAGAGGCGTTTAATCCAAGATGTCCGAATGGGGAAACCCAGTAGATGAAGAATCTACTATCACTTACTGAATCCATAGGTAAGTGAGGCAAACCGGGAGAACTGAAACATCTAAGTACCCCGAGGAAAAGAAATCAACCGAGATTTCGTTAGTAGCGGCGAGCGAACGCGAAGGAGCCTGTTAGTGATAATGACAGAGACAGAGGAACAAGCTGGGAAGCTTGGCGATACAGGGTGATAGCCCCGTACTCGAAGTCCAGGTTATGGTACTAAGCTAACGATAAGTAGGGCGGGACACGTGATATCCTGTTTGAAGATGGGGGGACCATCCTCCAAGGCTAAATACTCCTGATTGACCGATAGTGAACCAGTACTGTGAAGGAAAGGCGAAAAGAACCCCGGTGAGGGGAGTGAAATAGAACCTGAAACCTTGTACGTACAAGCAGTGGGAGCCCTTTAAGGGTGACTGCGTACCTTTTGTATAATGGGTCAGCGACTTATATTTTGTAGCGAGGTTAACCGAATAGGGGAGCCGAAGGGAAACCGAGTCTTAACTGGGCGTCTAGTTGCAAGGTATAGACCCGAAACCCGGTGATCTAGCCATGGGCAGGTTGAAGGTTGGGTAACACTAACTGGAGGACCGAACCGACTAATGTTGAAAAATTAGCGGATGACTTGTGGCTGGGGGTGAAAGGCCAATCAAACCGGGAGATAGCTGGTTCTCCCCGAAATCTATTTAGGTAGAGCCTTGAGCGGACACCTTCGGGGGTAGAGCACTGTTTCGGCTAGGGGTCCATCCCGGATTACCAACCCGATGCAAACTACGAATACCGAAGAGTGATACTCAGGAGACACACGGCGGGTGCTAACGTCCGTCGTGGAGAGGGAAACAACCCAGACCGCCAGCTAAGGTCCCAAAGTCTATATTAAGTGGGAAACGAAGTGGGAAGGCTTAGACAGCTAGGATGTTGGCTTAGAAGCAGCCATCATTTAAAGAAAGCGTAATAGCTCACTAGTCGAGTCGGCCTGCGCGGAAGATGTAACGGGGCTCAAATATAGCACCGAAGCTGCGGCATCAGTAGCAATACTGTTGGGTAGGGGAGCGTTCTGTAAGCGGATGAAGGTGAATCGAGAGGTTTGCTGGACGTATCAGAAGTGCGAATGCTGACATAAGTAACGATAAAACGGGTGAAAAACCCGTTCGCCGGAAGACCAAGGGTTCCTGTCCAACGTTAATCGGGGCAGGGTGAGTCGGCCCCTAAGGCGAGGCTGAAAAGCGTAGTCGATGGGAAACGGGTTAATATTCCCGTACTTGGATAAACTGCGATGTGGGGACGGAGCAGGTTAGGTTATCGCACTGTTGGATATGTGCGTTTAAGTTGGTAGGTGAGAAGTTTAGGCAAATCCGGACTTCTATAACACCGAGAGATGATGACGAGGCTCTACGGAGCTGAAGTAACCGATACCACACTTCCAGGAAAAGCCACTAAGCTTCAGGTTTATCTAAACCGTACTGAAAACCGACACAGGTGGTCAGGTAGAGAATACTCAGGCGCTTGAGAGAACTCGGGTGAAGGAACTAGGCAAAATAGCACCGTAACTTCGGGAGAAGGTGCGCCGGCGTAGATTGTAGTCCCTTGCGGGCGAAGGTTGAACCGGTCGAAGATACCAGCTGGCTGCAACTGTTTATTAAAAACACAGCACTCTGCAAACACGAAAGTGGACGTATAGGGTGTGATGCCTGCCCGGTGCTGGAAGGTTAATTGATGGTGTAATCGAAAGAGAAGCTCCTGATCGAAGCCCCAGTAAACGGCGGCCGTAACTATAACGGTCCTAAGGTAGCGAAATTCCTTGTCGGGTAAGTTCCGACCTGCACGAATGGCATAATGATGGCCAGGCTGTCTCCACCCGAGACTCAGTGAAATTGAAATCGCCGTGAAGATGCGGTGTACCCGCGGCTAGACGGAAAGACCCCGTGAACCTTTACTATAGCTTGACACTGAACATTGAATTTTGATGTGTAGGATAGGTGGGAGACTATGAAGATGATACGCCAGTATTGTTGGAGTCGTCCTTGAAATACCACCCTTTAACGTTTGATGTTCTAACGAAGATTACGAAACGTGGTCTCGGACAGTGTCTGGTGGGTAGTTTGACTGGGGCGGTCTCCTCCCAAAGAGTAACGGAGGAGCACGAAGGTTTGCTAATGACGGTCGGACATCGTCAGGTTAGTGCAATGGTATAAGCAAGCTTAACTGCGAGACAGACAAGTCGAGCAGGTACGAAAGTAGGTCATAGTGATCCGGTGGTTCTGAATGGAAGGGCCATCGCTCAACGGATAAAAGGTACTCCGGGGATAACAGGCTGATACCGCCCAAGAGTTCATATCGACGGCGGTGTTTGGCACCTCGATGTCGGCTCATCACATCCTGGGGCTGAAGTAGGTCCCAAGGGTATGGCTGTTCGCCATTTAAAGTGGTACGCGAGCTGGGTTTAGAACGTCGTGAGACAGTTCGGTCCCTATCTGCCGTGGGCGTTGGAGAATTGATTGGGGCTGCTCCTAGTACGAGAGGACCGGAGTGGACGCACCACTGGTGTTCCGGTTGTGTCGCCAGACGCATTGCCGGGTAGCTAAGTGCGGAAGAGATAAGTGCTGAAAGCATCTAAGCACGAAACTTGCCAAGAGATGAGTTCTCCCTGTTTTTAAGACAGTAAGGGTTGTTTAAGACTAAGACGTAGATAGGTCTGGTGTGTAAGCGGTGCGAGCCGTTGAGCTAACAGATACTAATTGCCCGAGAGGCTTAACTATACAACGCTCAAGGGTTTTGGGTGTTGG
>NZ_KV838020.1:0-388 GCF_001838635.1 Haemophilus sp. HMSC71H05 | reverse complement strand
TTTCAGCTTGTTTCCTGGTTGTTAAAGAACAGAAATAACATTTTCAGTTATCATCGTTAAATAAACTCATCAAAGCATTTTAAGCATTAAATCAGTCAATTTACTTAACGATGATAAGTGGTGGAGATAAGCGGGATCGAACCGCTGACCTCCTGCGTGCAAGGCAGGCGCTCTCCCAGCTGAGCTATATCCCCATGTCATCGTTTATTTATCACCTTATTCACCTTCATCACTCACTCAGTTTGAGTGGTGGGTCTGAGTGGACTTGAACCACCGACCTCACCCTTATCAGGGGTGCGCTCTAACCACCTGAGCTACAGACCCAAGGGAATAACGGCTTTCTGCTCGATATTGTCTACAATATATCAATCAATCTGTGTGGACACTT
>NZ_KV838019.1:0-119331 GCF_001838635.1 Haemophilus sp. HMSC71H05 | reverse complement strand
GCTGAAGAGCTTGGGGTTTTTGTTTATGGAGTTTTCAATATTTTAGCAAAGCGTTGATTCTATGATACAATCACCGCTGTAATTTTTATAAAATAAGAGAAAATATGACCGCACTTAATGTATTAATTTATCCAGATGATCACCTAAAGGTTGTTTGTGAGCCAGTTGCAGAAGTCAATGATGACATTCGTAAAATTGTAGATGATATGTTTGATACGATGTACCAAGAAGAAGGGATTGGTCTTGCCGCTCCACAGGTAGATATCTTGCAACGTATTATTACGATTGATATTGAAGGTGACAAACAAAATCAATTAGTGTTGATCAATCCAGAAATTTTGGCTTCTGAAGGTGAAACAGGCATTGAAGAAGGTTGTTTATCTATTCCTGGATTCCGTGCTTTAGTGCCTCGTAAAGAAAAAATCACGGTAAAAGCCTTAGATCGTCATGGAAAAGAATTTACGCTTGATGCAGATGGTTTATTAGCGATCTGTATTCAGCATGAAATCGATCATTTAAACGGTATTTTATTTGTGGATTATCTTTCACCGTTGAAACGTCAACGTATCAAAGAAAAATTAGTGAAATATAAAAAACAAATTGCAAAACAATAATCAAAAGTGCGGTATAAAATGACCGCACTTTTCCTATCAACGCCATAACGTAGAACATTATGAAACCATTGAATATCATCTTTGCTGGTACGCCGGACTTCGCAGCACAACATCTTGCTGCACTTTTAAATTCTCATCACAATATTATTGCTGTTTATACGCAGCCAGATAAACCGGCTGGTCGCGGTAAAAAATTACAGGCTAGTCCTGTAAAGCAATTAGCAGAACAACATCAAATTCCTGTTTATCAACCAAAATCCTTGCGTAAAGAAGAAGCACAAGCAGAGCTTAAAGCGTTAAATGCTGATGTAATGGTTGTTGTTGCTTATGGTTTGATTTTACCTCAAGCAGTGTTGGATATGCCTCGTTTAGGTTGTTTAAATGTGCATGGCTCTCTCTTACCTCGTTGGCGTGGCGCCGCACCTATTCAGCGCGCTATCTGGGCTGGTGATAAGCAAACCGGTGTGACGATTATGCAAATGGATGTGGGTTTAGATACTGGTGATATGTTACACAAAGTGTATTGCGATATTGATGCACAAGAAACTTCTGCTTCGCTTTACCATAAATTAGCTGAAATTGCGCCGTCTGCATTGATTGATGTTTTGGATCATTTGGAAGAAGGGAAATTTATTGCAGAAAAACAAGATGATAGCCAAAGTAACTATGCAGAGAAACTTTCCAAAGAAGAGGCTAAATTAGATTGGTCGCTATCGGCAGCCCAGCTTGAACGTAATATTCGCGCGTTTAATCCTTGGCCGATAAGTTTTCTACAATTAACCGATGAACAAGGTAATGAACAAACCTTAAAAGTTTATTCTGCTGCCGTGTTGCCACATGTAGATAAACCAGCTGGGACGATTTTAAGTGTCGATAAAAAAGGTATCCAAATTGCCACGAAAGAAGGCGTTTTAAATTTATTGCAACTTCAGCCCGCAGGCAAGAAACCTATGTCTGTGCAAGATTTTCTCAATGGTCGAGCTGATTGTTTCCAAGTTGGTAAGGTTCTAAACTAATGGTATTTCAACGCAAAAAAACGGGAAAATCGACCGCACTTTCGGTACGCGCTATCGCTGCTCAAGTGATTTTGCAGGTTTTAGATCAGGGTAAGTCCTTATCAACGTTGATTCCAGAAGTACAATCACAGGTAAAACCACAGGATTTGCCTTTATTACAGGAAATCACCTTTGGTATTTGTCGCGTATTGCCTCGTTTAGAAAATATTATAAAAAAACTATTAGATAAGCCATTGAAGGGTAAGACCCGTATTGTACATTGCTTGTTATTAGTAGGATTGTACCAATTACTTTATATGCGTGTGCCCGCTCATGCTGCAGTGGATGAAGTAGTGAATGCCACAAAATCATTAAAATCGGACAGTTTCCGTGGTTTAGTTAACGGTGTATTGCGTCGTTTCTTACGGGAGCAAGAAGAGATTCTTGCTGTAGTCGATAAGCATTGGCAAACGCTTCATCCAGAATGGTTTGTGAATAAACTTAAAAAAGCTTATCCGAATTGGCGTGAAATTATTGAGGCGAATAACCAAAAGCCACCAATGTGGTTACGGGTCAATCAACAGCAAAATAACACGAAAACTTACCGCACTTTATTGGAAGAGCAAGAGATAGTTTCATTTGAATGTGATAATCCACATGCTTTACGTTTAGCTCAACCGCTTTCTGTTTCGAAATTACCAAATTTTGAACAAGGTGCAGTAACAGTCCAGGATCTCAATGCCCAATGGTCCGCTTTATTGCTTGACCCACAATATGATGAATTAATTTTAGATGCCTGTGCAGCCCCAGGTGGGAAGACTACACATATTTTAGAGATGGCACCGCAAGCGAAAGTGATTGCGCTTGATGTCGAGGCTCATCGCTTAAAACGTGTTGAAGAAAATCTTGCCCGTTTGAATCAGCAGGCGACAATTGTTTGTGGTGATGCGACCGAGCCTGATAAGTGGGTTGAGAAAATAGGTTTAAGTGGTGCATCCTTTGATCGTATTTTATTAGATGCACCTTGCTCAGCAACGGGCGTGATTCGTCGTCATCCAGATATTAAATGGTTACGTCAAGAAACGGACATTGCTCAATTGGTTGCCTTGCAAGGACAAATTCTAAAAGCGCTTTGGGCAAAATTAAAACCTAATGGTATTTTGCTTTACGCGACTTGCTCTGTGCTTCCTGATGAGAACAGTCAGCAAATACAGCATTTTTTAGCTGAAACACCCGATGCAGAATTAATGCCATTGCCGTTTGAACAAACGGAAAATACGATTGGGATCCAATTCCTGCCACAAGAGAATGGCGGGGATGGGTTCTATTATGCAAAATTGAGAAAACGGTCAGCTTAAATGAATTTGCCTTTAATTGATGTCGTCATTCCTTGCTATAACACTGAACAAACGCTTATTCGTGCAGTAGAGTCTGTGTTGCAGCAAAATAATCTTGGTCACCTTTGGTTGATTGATGATGCGTCGACAGATAATACATTTACATTAGCCTTACAGCTTGCAGAACAATATCCTGACAGGATCTCTATCGAGCAAATGCCGAAAAATAGTGGTGTCGCAATAGCTCGAAATTGGGGCGCAATGCTCTCGGCTAAAAGTGCGGTTGATTTTGTTGCATTTTTAGATGCGGATGATGCATACGAACCTGGAGCATTAGAAGTGGCGGCAGCAACCTTTCATTTTCAGCCAGATACTTCGCTAGTGAGATTAGCGTTAAAGCCGATAAATTTAGTTCAACGGTATGCGGAACACCCTAATTTTGATCAGGCATGGCAATATATGCGCATGACCTGCGGGGGAAATATCGTTTTCAATAAAGCTTTTTTCTTAGCGTGTGGAGGATTTCCAACACATCAATTATTTCGAGAACTCGGCGGTGAAGATGGCGCTTTAGGCATTGCAACCACTAAAACGGCAAAAGTAGCGACATTATTTGAAGATGTAGGTGTTCTGCATTTTTGTCGTGAAGGCATGCATGCAGAACGTTTACTCGATGGCCTGTTATTTGGTAAACAAGATCCAGCGATTACAGCCGAAAAAATGGCAGAAGCTGAACAAGTAACATCGACGATTTGTCGCCGTATTGAGGCATTAAAGTGCGGTCTAAATTCAGCTGAAATTGGCATCCGACCTTTGGTTGTGGAGAGAACAGAATGAAAATAATCATCTTAGGTGCTGGGCAAGTAGGTACAACACTTGCGGCAAATTTAGTGAGTGAAGATAACGATATCACACTAGTAGATAATGAATCTCAACATTTGCAGAATTTGCAAGATAAGCATGATTTACGCGTAGTTAAAGGTTCCCCTTCTTCACCCAAGGTTTTACGTGATGCGGGCGCAGCCGATGCAGATTTGATGATTGCCGTAACAGCATCAGATGAAATTAATATGATTGCTTGCCAGTTGGGATATACCCTTTTCAATACCCCAACACGTATTGCACGTATTCGTAATGCGGAATATTTGCGTGAGAAAGATAAATTATTTAATAATGAAAACGTACCCATCGATCATCTTATTTCACCAGAAAATTTAGTTACGGATGAGATTACGCGTTTAATTGCTTATCCAGGCGCGTTGCAAGTGGCACATTTTGCCAATAATCGAATTAGCATTGTGGTTGTAAAAGCCTATTACGGTGGTCCTTTAGTAGGTTATGCGTTATCCGCTTTTAAAGAGCATATGCCGCACATTGATTGCCGTATCATTTCAATTTTACGTAATGATAGATTAATTCGTCCACAAGGTTCGACCATTATTGAGGCGGGCGATGAAATTACCTTTATTTGTGCGACGGAACACATTAAAGCGGTGATGAGTGAGTTGCAACGCCTTGAGAAAACCTACAAACGTATCATGATCGTTGGCAGCGGGAATATTGCCTCAGGTGTGGCAAAACAGTTAGAAGATAAGTATCAAGTAAAACTCATTGAGCGCGATGGAGAAAAAGCGAAAGTTTTAGCTGAAAGGCTCTCTAAAACCCTGGTTTTCCATGGTGATGCTTCTGACCAAAATTTACTTTTTGAAGAGCATATTGAGAGCGTTGATGTCTTTTTATCTCTAAGTGCAGATGATGAAGCTAATATTATGTCGGCGTTACTGGCAAAACGCCTAGGGGCTAAAAAAGCCATGGTGCTGATTCAACGCATGGCATATATCAATTTGATTCAAGGTGGAACCATTGATATTGCGGTTTCACCACAACAAGCAACAATCTCAGCTTTATTAGGACATGTGCGTAAAGGGGATATCAAAAATGTGGCCTCTTTGCGTCATGGTACCGCGGAAGCCATTGAACTTGTTGTACATGGTGATGCGACAACATCCAATGTGGTTGGAAGACAAATTGGCGATATCAAGCTGCCTGTAGGGGCGATGATTGCGGCAATTTTACGTAAAAATGAAGTAATCATTGCTCGTCGTCAGGTTGCTATTGAAGAAGGGGATAATGTGATTGTTTATATTAATGACAAGAAATCCGTGTCAGAAATTGAAAAATTATTCCAACCAAGTGCATTTTTTATTTAAATAACAGTTTACTTTTTAATCTAAAAACCTATAATACGCACTCTTTTAATTTTTTAAACCAACACAAAAGGAAATTTTATGAGCTTTCTTAAAGAATTCCGCGAATTCGCAATGCGCGGCAACGTAGTAGATATGGCAGTCGGTGTGATCATCGGTGGTGCTTTTGGTAAAATCGTAAGTTCACTTGTCGGTGACGTAGTAATGCCTGTATTAGGTATTTTAACTGGTGGCGTGGATTTCAAAGATTTGAAAATCACGTTAGCTCAAGCTGTAGGTGAAACCCCAGCAGTAACCTTAAACTACGGTGTATTTATTCAAAACGTCTTTGATTTCATCATCATTGCATTCGCAATCTTCATGATGATCAAAGGTATCAACAAAGTGAAAAAACCAGTAGAAGAAGTAAAAGGTCCTTCACAAGAAGAATTACTTACTGAAATTCGCGATTTATTAAAAAAACAATAAGAATTTAATCCAAATAAAAAAGGTTGGTATTTTACCAACCTTTTCTTTTACCTAAAATTTAAGCTTTTAATAATAATGCGACGGCCTCGCAAGCAATGCCTTCACTTCGGCCTGTAAAGCCAAGTTTTTCTGTTGTAGTTGCCTTCACATTGACTTGCTCAATATCACAATGTAAATCTTCTGCAATCTTCGCTCGCATTGCATCGATATGCGGACGCATTTTAGGGGCTTGAGCAATAATGGTTACATCCACATTACCGACCTTATAGCCTTTTGCTTGTACTTGGCGGAATGCTTCTCGTAATAAAACACGGCTATCTGCATTTTTATATTGCATATCGGTATCAGGGAAGAGTTTACCAATATCACCTAATGCTGCTGCACCTAATAAGGCATCCGTTAAAGCATGTAAGGCGACATCACCATCAGAATGGGCAATAAACCCAGTATGGTAAGGCACTTCAACGCCACCAATAATTAAAGGGCGGTCTTCACCAAAGGCATGAACATCAAACCCATGTCCAATTCGTATCATAGTGTTTTCCTTGTTAAATAAAATTCGGCTAAAGCTAAATCTTCTGGACGTGTCACTTTAATATTATCACTTCGTCCTGCGACTAAGTGCGGTTGAAATCCGGCAAGTTCCATCGCAGAGGCTTCATCTGTAATATTAGCGCCTTGAGAAAGCCCCTGTTCAAGCGCATTTCTTAATAGATCGCAACGGAAAAATTGAGGCGTCTGAGCAAGCCAAAGTTCTGAGCGATCTTCTGTTTTAATAATATTTTGTTGTTTATTCGCGCGTTTAATCGTATCTACTGCTGGGATGGCCAAAATAGCACCTTGCTCATCATTGATTTGGAGTAGTTTATCTAAATCTTGATGTGCTAAACAAGGTCTGGCTGCATCATGCACCAACACCCAAGCATGGTCATTTTTGATTGCGTTGAGTCCATTTAGAACTGACTCAGCTCGTGTTTCACCACCTTCAACGAGGGTGATGTTTTGATGAGGGAATAAGGTAATTTCAGAAAGATAGGGATCATTTTTTCCCACCGCAAGGATAACGTGATTGATTGCAGTATGGGATAGAATGACTGAGAGCGTATGTTCCAGAATCGTCTTGTCTAGGATTTTCAGATATTGCTTCGGTTTGTTTGCTTGCATACGGCTTCCAACACCCGCAGCAGGAATGACGGCAATAATTTCGCGGTTCATTATTTATGCTCTTTGACGATGTGATAGAACACTTCGTTTGGTTTGACCATATCATGACTCATGCGTGCACGCTCTTCAATAGATTCAAAGCCTTTTGTTAATCCTTGAATTTCGGCGGAAATCATTTGATTTCTTTGTGAGAGCTTTTCATTTTCAGCTTTATTCTCTTTGATTTGAGCTGCGACATCTTTGTAGTCAAAATAGCCATTTTTACCAAACCAAAGATCGTACTGAAATAGCACGAGAATACCCACTAAAATTCCAATGAAAAGACGCATAAATTACCTATTATTTCTGAAAACTGGGGATAGTTTACCGTGAAATACAGCGAAATGCGATGAAAAAGTGCGGTTAAAAAATAAGATGATTTTTGAAATGATTTCATCGGGCTTGTTAGATTACTTCAGAATGAAAAATGTGATCTATCTCACAAATTAGTTATAAAGTTTGATAAACCCATAGTCACTGCCCAAATAGGCTTGTTATACTTTTGCCTGTCATTATGACTTTTTAACAGAAGGAACAATCAATGAAAACAACATTAAAACTTACTGCTATTGCAGCAATGTCAGCATTTATTTTAACGGGTTGCGCGACTCAAAATAAAAGTGCAGAAGCTGATGCACAGCTTCAACAACAAGCGGTATTAGGTCTAAACTGGATTCAACAATCAGGTGAATACCAAGCCCTTTCTTACCAAGCATACAATGCGGCAAAAGTAGCATTTGATCACGCTAAAGTGAAAAAAGGTAAGAAAAAAGCTGTTGTGGTGGACTTAGATGAAACCATGTTAGATAACAGCCCTTATGCTGGCTGGCAAGTTCAAAACAACAAACCATTTGATGGCAAAGACTGGACTCGTTGGGTAGAAGCGCGTCAATCAGGTGTTGTACCAGGCGCAGTAGAATTCAATAACTATGTAAATACCCACGGTGGTAAAATGTTCTATGTGTCTAATCGTAAAGAAAGCAATGAAAAAGCAGGTACGATTGATGACATGAAACGTTTAGGTTTTAATGGTGTTGAAGATTCAGCGTTTTACTTGAAAAAAGATAAATCACCAAAAGCAGCACGTTTTGAAGAAATTGAAAAACAAGGTTATGAAATCGTCGTTTATGTGGGTGATAACCTCGATGACTTCGGTGATGCAATCTACGGTAAACAAAATGCAGAACGTCGTGATTTCGTGGCACAAAACAAAGCGAAATTTGGTAAAACATTCATCGTTTTACCTAACCCGAACTACGGCGGTTTTGAAGGTGGTTTAGCGAAAGATTACTTCAAAGGTGATTCAAGCAGCAAAGTGAAAGCGCGTTTAGATGCGATTAAAGCTTGGGATGGTAAATAATTCCCTTTTTTAGATAAAGCAACACCCGCAGAGATGCGGGTGTTTTGTTTTAGTCGAAAAGTGCGGTCTATTTTCGCATCATTTTTTCTTTATGCGCCGCAAAATCCCCACCTTTAGCAAGCATGCGAAGCTGTAAGATAACGCGTTCTTTTAACAAATCTTGTTCAGCTTTGGTCATATCTAAGGCATTAGAACCTGCCGTGAATACGATGGTTACCATGCCTTCTGCTTGTACATAAGAGACATATTGAGAGTAGTGATTTTTCTTCGCAATGTACTCAGCTAATTCATCGACAAAGTGTTTGATTTCACGAGCGGCTGCGGTACGGAATGCTTGAGAGGTTCCCGAACTTTCACGTAAAAGCAAACGGAACACGTTGGTGCTGTGAGTGATAAATTCAAAAAAGGTTTCAACAGAAACACGGATGACACTGCCGCCGGCATCAATGCGTTTACGCGCTTGGCGCATTAATTGGCGAAGCGTTAAGCCGGCTTCATCCACCATTTCTAATCCGAGCTCATCCATATCGCTAAAGTGGCGATAGAAAGAAGTTGGTGCAATGCCTGCTTCACGCGCAACTTCACGTAAACTTAAATTAGAAAAGCTTTTTTCTGCACTCAACTGATTGAACGCTGCGTCAATTAAGGCTCGACGGGTTTTTTCTTTTTGAATTGCTCGAACGCCTGCCATTTGGTTTTCCTCAGTCTATGATGAATTATTTTTTATTCGCTAAAATTGATTTAACTTGTTCACTGATCGCATTTGCAACTCGTTCATAACGATTACGTAACGGAGAGCCTGGACGGTAAACAAGCGCAATAGTACGAGCGGGTTCTGGTGAATGACAAGGAATATATTTTACGCCTTTACGTGTGCCTTCATTTAATACAGCAAGTTCTGGCATAAAGGTAATACCTGCATTAGCTGCCACCATATTGCGTAAAGTTTCTAGACTCGTCGCTTGGAAGTGAGAATCTTCTTTCGCTCCTGCCGTAAAACAATAATCTAACGCCTGATTGCGTAAGCA
Organism: Haemophilus sp. HMSC71H05; assembly: GCF_001838635.1. Taxonomy (NCBI): domain Bacteria; kingdom Pseudomonadati; phylum Pseudomonadota; class Gammaproteobacteria; order Pasteurellales; family Pasteurellaceae; genus Haemophilus; species Haemophilus sp. HMSC71H05. The sequence goes on along the minus strand of NZ_KV838019.1, from coordinate 110,119 downwards.
GTGCCCATCATCTAACATGAGCATTTCTTGCCCTTTTAGGGTATTCATGGCAATTTTGCTTTCTGAAGCCCATGGATGTTCTTCTGAAACAGCGAGTAACATTTTTTCATCAAAAATGGGTACTTCGATAAAGGCTTCAGTTTCGGGTACACGAGCCACAATCGCACAATCTAAGCGACCTGTTTCTAATTGTTCTAATAATTGATGTGTTTGAGCTTCGTAAAGAAATACTTCAAGATCAGGGAAAGTTTCTTTTAATGTTGGTACAATGTAAGGAAGTAGATAAGGGCCAACAGTAGGGATGAGTCCAATGTGTAATGGACCGGTCATTTCTTTACCTTGATTGCTAGCCATCTCTTTAAGTAATTTTACTTCACGTAATACAGTGCGAGCTTGCTCAACAAGCAACATACCTGATTGTGTGAAAAGCACTTTACGGCTAGTACGTTCAAGTAAAATAATGCCTAACTCATCTTCGAGTTTGCGGATTTGACCACTTAAAGTCGGTTGGCTAACATTGCAAGAATCCGCTGCACGACGGAAATGTTTGAATTCAGAAAGGGCAACTAAGTATTCTAAATCACGAATATTCATAGGGTTCTCACTTTATAGAATATGTCAATTAAAAGGATAGAATTAATTGATTGTAACTATATCACAAAACTTTCTATAATGCCTATCAAGTTTTTAAGGCAAATTCATTTAACTAACAGAGGAGACACATTATGTCTAATATGGAAGGAAAAAAAGTCCCACAAGTTACATTTCGTACTCGTCAAGGTGATCAATGGGTTGATGTGACTACATCTGAATTATTTGATAACAAAACAGTTGTTGTTTTCTCATTACCAGGTGCGTTCACGCCAACTTGTTCATCTTCTCACTTACCACGTTATAACGAACTCGCACCCGTTTTCAAACAACATGGTGTAGATGATATTTTAGTTGTATCAGTAAATGATACGTTTGTTATGAATGCGTGGAAAGAAGCTGAAGAAGCACATAACGTGAAATTCATTCCAGATGGTAACGGTACTTTCACTGAAGGTATGGGCATGTTAGTTGGAAAAGATGATTTAGGTTTTGGTAAACGTTCTTGGCGTTATTCTATGCTCGTGAAAAATGGCGTAGTGGAAAAAATGTTTATTGAACCAAATGAACCAGGCGATCCATTTAAAGTATCAGATGCAGATACCATGTTGAAATACATTGCACCAAATTACCAAGTGCAAGAATCAATCTCAATCTTCACTAAACCTGGTTGCCCATATTGTGCGAAAGCAAAACAACTTTTACGCGATAAAGGTTTAAGCTTTGAAGAAATCGTATTAGGTCACGATGCAACAATCGTGAGTGTACGTGCAGTTTCTGGTCGCTCAACTGTGCCACAAGTATTCATTGGTGGTAAACACATCGGCGGTAGCGACGATTTAGAAAAATACTTTGCATAATTGATTGCAGGTAGGAATTTTTTATATTTTTGATTATTAGGAACATAATTTAAAAGGGAGCGAAAGCTCCCTTTTTTGTTGTCTATTGTCTTGTTATGTTCTTAAGCGTTAAAACCAATGTGGCAAACCGAAACTAAAACAATGTAAAAAATGACCGCACTTAGTAGCAATAATTTTACGGCGAGTTTTGGTTTATGCTGATGCAATTTATAAAGTAAACGCGCAATTAAGACTAAAACAAAGGGATAAACCCAAAAGATAATCGAGAAAAGATCGATCTGAAAATCGCTCAGTGTAGGGTTTTTCACAAAAGCAGTAGAAAGCAGAGAGGCCATAGGCCACAGTAAAATGGGTAAACAAAATGCCGCAAGTCCCCAAGCGAAGCCACTAAATCCTGTCGGCATAGTTTGTTTTTTCATAATGAACCTTATATGATGAACAAAATTAAATGAAAAAGGAATATAGCAAATGCAGCCTTTATTTGGTAGCGAAACAGATGGGATTCAAGAGAGGAAATTGGTGAAACGTCTATTAAGAAAGAAAAAAATTACATTTATTTTGACCGCACTTTGCACGTTGATTTATCTCTTGCAGAATATCGGATTTGAAGAGCCAATTATGGATTTATTCCATTATCCGGCTTATTCTTGGGAAGATCAGGAAGTATGGCGCTATTTCACTCATGCTATTGTTCATTTGTCGGTACCGCATATTTTATTTAACCTTTCGTGGTTTTGGTTATTTGGTGGCGCGATTGAACGCCGATTTGGTTCTCTCCATTTTTTATTATTAGTTTTAGTCTCTGCAGCAGTGAGTGGCGCTGTACAGAATTATTTTACTGGTCCCGCCTTTTTCGGGCTATCTGGTGTGGTTTATGCCGTGTTAGGTTATGTGTTGGTGGTAGACAAATTACACCCGCATAGTTTTGACTTACCAGAAGGCTTTTTTACAATGTTACTGGTAGGGCTTGTATTTGGCTTTATTAGTCCGCTTTTTGGTATTAATATAGGGAACGCTGCCCACATTTCAGGCTTTATCTTAGGATTGGTTTGGGGATTTCTGCAGAGTAAAATTAAGGCTAAATCGTTTAGCTAATTCAAATTTATAGGCATTTATATGAAGCAATCATTACGCCATCAGAAAATAATTGAGCTTGTGAAGCTAAAGGGGTATGCCAGTACAGAAGAACTGGTTATCGAACTGGAAGTTAGCCCTCAGACCATTCGCCGCGATCTGAATATCCTTGCGGAACAAGATTTAATTCGTCGTCATCATGGTGGTGCGGCCCCTTCTTCAACCGCAGAAAATTCTGATTACATTGAACGTAAACAATTTTTCCCTTCTCAAAAAAGCGCCATTGCTCGTGAAGTGGCAAAACGTATTCCAAATGGTGCCTCCTTATTTATTGATATTGGTACCACGCCTGAAGCGGTAGCTAGCGCCTTGTTAAACCATGAACGGTTACGCATTGTGACAAATAATATCAATGCAGCTCATTTATTACGCCAAAATGAAACCTTTGATATTACGATGGCGGGCGGTTCCTTACGTAAGGATGGGGGCATTATTGGTGAGGCAACGGTTAATTTTATTTCGCAATTCCGTTTAGATTTTGGGATTCTCGGGATTAGTGCGATCGACCTTGATGGTTCATTATTAGATTATGATTATCATGAAGTTCAAGTGAAGCGAGCTATTATAGAAAGCTCGCGTCAAACATTGTTAGCAACCGACCATTCGAAATTCTCTCGACAAGCGATTGTACGGTTAGGTGAGCTTAAAGATGTGGATTACCTTTTCACCGATGATGTGCCAAAACAAATTGAGGATTATTTAGAAAATAGTAATACAAGGTTAGTGATTTGCAAATGATAGAAATAGGAAGTGCGGCCAAAATTGACCGCACTTTTTTGGTAAGCATCCATGCCTAGCCACTGCTGTTTCGACCAATTCAAAATTAACTTCATTCACCCAACCTCCTTATTGATGTGAGATGAAACTAATTTTGCTGCAATAGTTGTTAAATTTTAGGGATACAAATGGAGGGCAAATCATTCGACTGCCAATTCTTTATTTAGAACAACGGGGAAGGTTTGCTTGAAGAGTCAAGAAAGACTAGAGCTTGATAGATCAAGTGGGTACATCGAGATCCCTCTCTAAATGTAATTTATTTATACTGCTGTTTTGGTAAAAAGGAAATCTTAAAATTATAAATATGTGATCGAGATCACAAATTAAATGCAAAAAGAAAGCTGCTTATTTTTGTGTATAAAATAAGCAGCTATTTTTATCGATTTAAATTCACCGCGCCTTTGTAACCAAGTTGTCGCCAAGCTTCATAAACTGCAACAGCTACCGAGTTAGATAAGTTCATACTTCGGCTATTTGCGGTCATTGGGATACGGATTTTTTGTTCCATTGGCATTTTATCCAAAATAGACATGGGAATACCACGGGTTTCAGGACCAAACATTAAATAATCCCCTAATTCAAATTGCACTTCGCTATGTGCGGGGCCGCCTTTAGTGGTGAGTGCAAAAAGACGTTTCGGTTTTTCGCTTTCTAAAAAGGCTTCAAAGGTTTTATGTTTTTTGATTTCAGCAAATTCATGATAATCCAAGCCGGAACGACGTAATTTTTTATCATCCCAGGTAAAACCAAGCGGCTCGATTAAATGAAGACGAAAGCCAGTGTTGGCACAAAGACGAATAATATTTCCCGTATTTTGCGGAATTTCAGGTTCGTATAACACAATATCTAACATAATGATTTCCTAATTTTTTTGATACAGGCGGTAGCTCACCATACCTGTGGTTTTTTCTTTTAGTAATTGCCAATTTTCAGGCACGCTTAGCGGTTTGTCTTTTTCTGTTTCCACATAAATCAATGCATGAGGTAAGAGCCAATTCTTTTCTTCTAAGAGGGCAATTGCTTGTTCAGCTAAACCAAAATGAAAAGGAGGATCCAAAAATACCACATCAAAGTGCGGTTGATTTTGTGCTTGTTTTAAAAATTCTAAACTATTTTGATTGATCACTTGGGCTTGTTCAGCTGTCGTTTTCAGCGTTTGCAAATTTTTTTTTAATTGATTCGCTACGGTTTTATCCAACTCTAAAAACGTTACCTGTTTCGCTTGTCGAGAAAGAGCCTCAAAGCCAAGTGAGCCACTACCCGCAAAGCAATCAAGACAATGGCTATCCACAATATAAGGCATCAACCAGTTGAATAAGGTTTCTTTCACGCGATCACCTGTAGGGCGCAAACCTTCCGCATTTAAAACCGGTAATTTTCGTCCACGCCAAAGACCCGCGATGATTCGAACTTCGCCTTTGGCATTTTGAACTTGCATTTTTTTCATAAAGAAACAGATTTTTAGTGAAAATTGTGCTTAGTTTAGACGATTTTTTGCTAGAATAGGCAGTATTTTTTACAGATTTGTGTTTAAGAGAAGAATTTATGTCAGAAGAAAAGAAAAAAGGCGGGTTTTGGGCCTCTCTTTTTGGTCGCAATAAAAAGCAAGAAGAACAAAAAATTGAGCCAACTATTGAAGAGTCATCTGTTGAATCTGCCGATGTTTTGCCTACGAAAGAGATTGTTCACAATAGCGAGAACGTTCAATTAGAACAAGTTGAACAGGAAGAATTACAGGAGTTAGCGGAACAGCTGCAAGAGGATAAAGCTGAGAATACCATTGTTGAGCATATTGAACCTGTTGTAGAAGAAGTGATTTCACCTGAAAGTGCGGTCAATATTGAGCCAGTTTTAGATACACCGGTGATTGAGGCAACGGCTGAAGAGACAGAAAAAACAGAAGAAATTTCTACCGCACTTTCTGCGGAAGAACCAACAGAAAGCATTATTGAGCAAGATAATGTCGTTGAAGATCTTCCTGTAGTTGATGCTGAGATTGAGCCTGAAATTGTTGAAGATGTTAAAGATGAATTCCGTTCAGATATTAATACCGAAACGCAAGAAAAACCAAGTGAAGGTGGCTTTTTTAGTCGTTTAGTCAAAGGCTTACTCAAAACTAAACAAAATATTGGTGCAGGTTTCCGAGCGTTCTTTTTAGGTAAAAAGATTGACGATGATTTATTTGAAGAGTTGGAAGAGCAGCTTTTAATTGCGGATATTGGTGTACCAACAACCAATAAAATCATTAAGAATTTAACGGAGCACGCAAGCCGTAAACAGTTACAAGATGCGGAATTGCTTTACCAACAACTTAAAGTTGAAATGGTAGAAATTCTAAAACCAGTTGCAAAACCATTGGTCATTGATACGACTAAAAAGCCTTATGTTATTTTGATGGTTGGCGTAAACGGTGTAGGTAAAACAACCACAATTGGTAAATTGGCTCGTAAATTCCAAAATGAAGGTAAATCAGTCATGTTAGCCGCAGGGGATACTTTCCGTGCCGCAGCAGTAGAACAACTTCAAGTATGGGGTGAACGTAACAATATCCCGGTTGTGGCACAAAGTACAGGTTCAGATTCTGCGTCGGTGATTTTTGATGCGATGCAATCTGCCGCGGCACGTAATATTGATATTTTAATTGCGGATACGGCCGGTCGTTTACAAAATAAAAATAATCTCATGGATGAATTGAAGAAAATCGTTCGTGTCATGAGAAAATACGATGAAACCGCACCGCACGAAATTATGCTTACCTTAGATGCGGGTACAGGGCAGAATGCAATTAGCCAAGCCAAACTCTTTAATGAGGCGGTTGGGTTAACAGGTATTACATTAACCAAATTAGACGGAACAGCAAAAGGTGGGGTAATTTTCGCCATTGCAGATCAGTTTAATTTACCAATTCGTTATATTGGTGTGGGTGAAAAAATTGAAGATTTACGCGAATTTAATGCAGAAGAATTTATTGAAGCATTGTTTGTTCACGAAAATGAAGAATAAAAAGGAATAATAAAGTGATTCGATTTTCAAATGTCTCTAAAGCTTATCACGGTGCGACTCAGCCGGCCTTGCAAGGCTTGAATTTTTATCTTCCTGTTGGAAGTATGACTTATCTTGTTGGGCATTCTGGCGCGGGTAAAAGTACCTTGCTTAAATTAATCATGGGAATGGAAAAGGCGAATGCCGGTAATATTTGGTTTAATGGTCATGATATTACGCGTTTGTCTAAATATGAAATCCCATTTTTACGCCGCCAAATAGGTATGGTTCACCAAGATTACCGTCTATTAACGGATCGTAGCGTAGCAGAAAATGTGGCGTTGCCATTGATTATTGCTGGCATGAACCCGAAAGAAGCACATACACGCGCATTGGTTGCATTAGATCGTGTGGGCTTACGTAGTAAAGCGAATTATATGCCGCCACAAATTTCAGGTGGGGAGCAACAACGTGTCGATATCGCGCGTGCAATCGTACATAAACCGCAACTTTTATTAGCGGATGAGCCTACAGGTAACCTTGATGATGAACTTTCCTTAGGGATTTTCAATCTGTTTGAAGAGTTTAATCGTTTAGGCATGACGGTGTTAATTGCGACACACGATATCAATTTAATTCAACAAAAACCAAAACCATGTCTTGTGCTTGAACAAGGCTACTTACGCTATTAAGGATAAAAAATGACAAGACGTATTGATGCTTCTTTTGGCGTGCAAACTGCTTATACTTTGCGTTCTGTTTTGAACGATTTAGTAAAACGTAAATTTGGTACATTACTAACAATTCTTGTGATTGCCGTATCTCTCACGATTCCAACGGTGAGCTATTTGTTATGGAAAAATTTACACTTAGCGACAACTCAATTTTATCCGGAAAGCGAGCTCACAATCTATTTACATAAAAATTTAAGTGAAGAAGATGCTAACTTGGTGGTGGAAAAAATCCGTCAACAAGAAGGTGTGGAATCGTTAAATTATGTTTCTCGCCAAGACAGTTTGAAAGAATTTAAAAGTTGGTCTGGTTTTGGTGAAGAGTTAGAAATTTTAGATGACAACCCATTGCCGGCAGTGGTGATGGTGAAACCGTCTAAAGCGTTTAATGAATCAGAAAAACGAGCTGAGTTACGCGCAAATTTAAATAAAATTAAAGGCGTGCAAGAAGTTCGACTAGATAATGATTGGATGGAAAAATTGACCGCACTTTCGTGGCTTTTCGCACACGTGGCAATTTTCTGCACGGTGTTAATGACAATAGCGGTATTCCTTGTTATCGGAAATAGCATTCGTTCCGATGTTTATAGCAGTCGTGCAAGTATTGATGTGATGAAGCTATTAGGTGCAACGGATCAATTTATTCTTCGTCCTTATCTTTACACTGGTATGATTTATGCAGTGCTAGGTGGATTTGTCGCAGCTGTATTTAGTAGTCTTATTGTGGGTTACTTTACTTCTGCAGTGAAATATGTGACGGATATCTTTGCAGTCAACTTTGAGCTCAATGGATTAGGTGTAGGCGAGCTGATCTTCTTATTAGTAAGTTGCTTGATTATGGGTTATGTTGGTGCATGGATTGCCGCAACAAGACATATTGCAATGTTAGATAATAAGCTGTAGATTTCATTTTATAAAAGTGCGGTCATTTTTTCAGGTGAAAAATACTCGAGAAAATGACCGCACTTTTTTATTTGTGGAAATTAATTGAACAAAAAGCTTGCATAATTAGGTGTTTTTGTGTAATATCCACGGGCTTTCAGATATTGAAAGCCGTTTAATGTAATCATTTATTAAACGAGTATTACGATATGTAATACTAACAATGTTTCCGATTTGGAGACTATATAACAGGTAACTTACACCTCCTTTTCTATTTTGAAGTTAGAATTGTGATTGGTGTTAGTTTTTTATTAGCTAAATTTTATTGGAGCTCTGGTCTAATGCAGAACCAAAGAATCCGTATCCGCTTAAAAGCTTTCGATCACCGTTTGATCGATCAATCTACTGCGGAGATCGTAGAAACAGCTAAACGTACTGGTGCACAAGTTCGTGGTCCAATCCCTTTACCAACTCGTAAAGAGCGTTTCACCGTGTTGATTTCTCCACACGTGAACAAAGACGCGCGTGACCAATACGAAATTCGTACACACAAACGTTTAGTAGATATCGTAGAGCCAACAGAAAAAACTGTTGATGCATTAATGCGTTTAGATTTGGCTGCCGGCGTGGACGTGCAGATCAGCCTAGGTTAATTAAGAGGTTATTACAATGATTGGTTTAGTCGGTCGTAAAGTTGGTATGACCCGTATCTTCAATGAAGACGGTGTTTCTGTACCAGTTACCGTTATCGAAATCGAAGCCAACCGCGTAACTCAAGTTAAAACTCTTGAAAACGATGGCTATACTGCAGTTCAAGTTACTACTGGTTCTAAAAAAGCGAATCGTGTAACTAAACCTGAAGCAGGCCATTTCGTGAAAGCAGGTGTTGAAGCTGGTCGCGGTTTATGGGAATTTCGTACTGAAGGTGAAGAATTCACTTTAGGTCAAGAAATCAATGTTGACATCTTTGCAGATGTTAAAAAAGTAGATGTTACTGGTACTTCTAAAGGTAAAGGTTTCCAAGGTGGTGTTAAACGTTGGAACTTCCGTACTCAAGATGCTACACACGGTAACTCTTTATCACATCGTGTACTTGGTTCTATTGGTCAAAACCAAACTCCAGGTCGTGTGTTTAAAGGTAAAAAAATGGCAGGACATTTAGGTGCTGAGCGTGTAACCGTTCAATCACTTGAAGTTGTTCGTGTAGATGCTGAGCGTAAATTGCTATTAGTAAAAGGTTCTGTACCTGGTGCTATCAATGGCGATGTTATCGTTAAGCCGGCAGTTAAAGCATAAGTCTAGGAGATAGAGATGGAATTACAAGTTGTAGGTGCAAACGCACTAACTGTTTCTGAAACTACCTTCGGACGTGAGTTTAACGAAGCTTTGATTCACCAAGTTGTTGTTGCTTATGCAGCAGGTGCTCGTCAAGGTACTCGTGCGCAAAAAACTCGTGCTGAAGTGTCTGGTTCAGGTAAAAAACCTTGGCGTCAAAAAGGTACAGGTCGTGCTCGTTCTGGTGATATCAAATCACCAATCTGGCGTTCTGGTGGTACAACCTTCGCGGCTAAACCACAAGATCACAGCCAAAAAGTGAACAAGAAAATGTACCGTGGTGCTATCAAAAGCATTCTTTCTGAATTAGTTCGTCAAGACCGTTTGGTTGTTGTTGAAAAATTCGAATTAGATGCACCAAAAACTAAAGTATTAGTACAAAAATTAAAAGATTTAGCAGTTGAAGATGCGTTAATTATCACAGCAAGTTTAGATGAAAATCTATTCTTAGCGGCACGTAACTTATATAAAGTTGATGTACGTGATGTTCAAGGTATCGATCCAGTTAGCTTAATCGCTTTCGATAAAGTGATTGTTACTGTTGACGCTGTGAAACAAATTGAGGAGATCCTAGCATGAGTCAAGAACGTTTGCTAAGCGTGCTACGTGCACCGCACATCTCTGAAAAAGCAACTAACAATGCTGAAAAATCTAACACTGTTGTACTTAAAGTTGCTTTAGATGCGAACAAAGCTGAAATTGCTGCTGCTGTTGCTCAATTATTTGAAGTAAAAGTTGACTCAGTTCGTACTGTGGTTGTTAAAGGTAAAACTAAACGCCGTGGTAACAAAATGGGTCGTCGCAGCGACTGGAAAAAAGCTTATGTAACTTTAGCCGAAGGCCAAAACTTGGACTTCGTGGACAGTGCAGAGTAATCGGAGGAAATTAGAGAATGGCTATCGTTAAATGTAAGCCGACCTCCGCTGGTCGTCGTCACGTTGTTAAAATCGTGAACCCTGAATTATACAAGGGTAAACCTTACGCGCCTCTTCTAGATACTAAATCTAAAACTGGTGGTCGTAACAATTATGGTCGTATTACCACTCGCCACATCGGTGGTGGTCATAAACAACATTACCGTTTAATCGATTTCAAACGTAACAAGTTAGATATCCCAGCGGTTGTTGAACGTTTAGAATATGATCCAAACCGTTCAGCTAACATTGCTTTAGTGCTTTATAAAGATGGTGAACGCCGTTATATCTTAGCACCTAAAGGTTTGTCAGTTGGCGATCAAATCCAATCTGGCGTTAACTCACCAATTAAAGTGGGTAACTCATTACCAATGCGTAATATCCCAGTTGGTTCAACAGTACATAACGTTGAATTAAAACCAGGTAAAGGCGGTCAAATCGCTCGTTCTGCTGGTGCTTATGTACAAATCATCGCTCGTGAAGGCAACTACGTAACTTTACGTTTACGTTCAGGCGAAATGCGTAAAGTATTAGCTGAATGTGTTGCTACAATCGGTGAAGTTGGTAACTCAGAACATATGCTTCGCGTATTGGGTAAAGCTGGTGCTAACCGCTGGAGAGGCATTCGCCCTACAGTTCGTGGTACAGCAATGAACCCAGTAGATCACCCACACGGTGGTGGTGAAGGTCGTAACTTTGGTAAACACCCAGTAACTCCTTGGGGCGTTCAAACTAAAGGTAAGAAAACTCGTCACAACAAACGTACTGATAAATATATCGTACGTCGTCGTGGCAAATAATTTAAATTAATAAGAGGATAAGCCATGCCACGTTCTCTCAAGAAAGGTCCTTTCCTTGACCTACACTTGTTGAAGAAGGTAGAGAAGGCGGTGGAAAGCGGGGATAAAAAACCAATCAAAACTTGGTCCCGTCGTTCAATGATCATTCCTTCAATGATCGGATTGACCATCGCAGTCCATAATGGTCGTCAGCACGTTCCTGTTTATGTATCTGATGAAATGATCGGCCATAAATTAGGTGAATTTGCACCGACTCGTACATACCGCGGTCACGCGGCAGATAAGAAAGCTAAGAAATAAGAGGTAAATAGATGGAAACTATCGCAAAACATCGTTACGCTCGCACTTCTGCCCAAAAAGCTCGCTTAGTTGCCGATTTAATTCGTGGTAAAAAAGTTGCGCAAGCATTAGAAATCTTAACTTTTACTAACAAAAAAGCTGCGGCTTTAGTGAAAAAAGTATTAGAGTCTGCTATTGCTAACGCAGAGCATAATGATGGTGCAGATATCGATGATCTTAAAGTTGCTAAAATCTTCGTTGACGAAGGTCCTAGCATGAAACGTGTTATGCCACGTGCTAAAGGTCGTGCAGATCGTATTTTAAAACGTACTAGCCACATCACTGTGGTTGTGTCAGATCGTTAATAAGTAGAGGAATAGCAATGGGTCAAAAAGTAAATCCAAATGGTATTCGCCTAGGTATTGTAAAACCTTGGAACTCTACTTGGTTCGCGAATACACAAGATTTCGCCGACAATCTTGACGGTGACTTCAAAGTACGCAAATTCTTAACTAAAGAATTAGCAAACGCTTCGGTTTCACGTATTACTATTGAGCGTCCAGCGAAAAGTATTCGTGTAACAATTCACACAGCTCGCCCTGGTATCGTTATCGGTAAAAAAGGTGAAGATGTTGAAAAATTACGTAACGCAGTATCTCAAATCGCTGGCGTTCCGGCTCAAATCAACATTGCTGAAGTGAAAAAACCGGAATTAGATGCAAAATTAGTTGCAGACAGCATCGCTTCTCAATTAGAACGTCGTGTAATGTTCCGTCGTGCTATGAAACGTGCGGTACAAAGCGCAATGCGTTTAGGTGCTAAAGGTATCAAAGTTGAAGTTAGCGGTCGTTTAGGTGGTGCAGAAATCGCACGTTCTGAATGGTATCGTGAAGGTCGTGTACCTCTACATACTCTTCGTGCGGACATCGATTATAACACTGCAGAAGCTCATACTACATACGGCGTAATCGGCGTTAAAGTATGGATCTTCAAAGGTGAAATTTTGGGTGGAATGGCTGCAGTTGCGCAATCAGAACAACAACCTGCCGACAAGCCTAAAAAGGCTCCGCGTGGCAAAGGTCGTAAGTAAGGAGAAACGCTAAATGTTGCAACCAAAACGTACAAAATTCCGTAAAGTTCACAAAGGCCGTAACCGTGGTATCGCGGGTGGTACTGAAGTTAGCTTCGGTACATTCGGGTTAAAAGCAGTTGGTCGTGGTCGTTTAACCGCTCGTCAAATTGAAGCGGCTCGTCGTGCAATGACACGTGCAGTTAAACGTCAAGGTAAAATCTGGATCCGTGTTTTCCCAGATAAACCAATTACTGAAAAACCATTAGAAGTCCGTATGGGTAAAGGTAAAGGTAACGTTGAGTACTGGGTAGCCTTAATCCAACCGGGTAAAGTACTTTATGAAATGGATGGTGTGTCAGAAGAGATCGCAAGACAAGCATTTGCATTAGCAGCTGCTAAATTGCCAATCAAGACTACCTTCGTAACTAAGACGGTGATGTAATGAAAGCTCAAGATTTACGTACAAAAAGTGTTGAAGAGCTGAATAATGAATTAGTGAACCTTTTAGGTGAACAATTCAAATTGCGTATGCAAACAGCCACCGGTCAGCTTCAACAAACCCATCAGGCTAAACAAGTGCGCCGTGATATCGCACGTGTTAAAACCATTTTAACTGAGAAGGCGGGTGAGTAATGACTGATAAAATTCGTAGCGTACAAGGTAAAGTTGTTAGCGACAAAATGGAAAAATCTTTCGTTGTTGCTATTGAACGTAAGGTAAAACACCCGTTATACGGTAAATTTATCCGTCGTACAACTAAATTACACGTACACGATGAGAACAACGAAGCCAAATTAGGTGATGTAGTAGAGATTCGCGAATGTCGTCCTCTCTCTAAAACCAAATCTTGGACTTTAGTTCGTGTTGTTGAGAAAGCAGTTATTGCTTAATTAACAAGTTAAAAAATAAAAGCCAATGGTTATGCCGTTGGCTTTTTTCTTTCCAAGACTCGCTAAAAAGTCATAAAATTTGACCGCACTTTAAATACGCTAACTTAAGTATAAAATTTTGATTGCGTTTATAGCTTGATTTTGGTAAACTCCGCCACCTATCCGCCATATATCTTTATAAGGCATGGGTAGGTTCGTCCCGCAAGGGTGTATTATTAACTTAACGGAGCATAAAATATGATCCAAGAACAGACTATGCTGGATGTTGCCGATAACTCTGGTGCTCGCAGCGTAATGTGTATCAAGGTTCTAGGTGGATCGCACCGTCGTTATGCTGCTATTGGTGATATCATCAAAGTTACTGTGAAAGAAGCAATTCCACGCGGTAAAGTTAAAAAAGGTGATGTATTAAAAGCAGTTGTTGTGCGCACCAAGAAGGGTGTTCGTCGCCCAGACGGATCAGTCATTCGCTTCGATGGTAACGCTTGTGTAATTTTAAACAATAACACAGAGCAACCAATCGGTACTCGTATTTTTGGACCGGTGACTCGTGAACTTCGTTCTGAGAAATTCATGAAGATCATTTCTTTGGCACCAGAAGTACTGTAAGGAGAAGTGAGAAATGGCTGCAAAAATTCGTCAAAACGATGAAGTAATCGTACTTGCCGGTAAAGACAAAGGCAAGCGTGGCAAGGTAACTAAAGTGTTACCAAACGGTAAAGTGTTTGTTGAAGGTATTAATATCATCACTAAACATGAAAAACCAGTTCCTGCTTTAGGACAAGCTGGTGGTTTAGTGAAAAAAGAAGCAGCTATCGATGCTTCTAATGTTGCGATTTTCAATCCAAAAACAAACAAAGCTGACCGTGTAGGTTTTAGATTCGAAGACGGCAAAAAAGTACGTTTCTTCAAATCTAACAATGAAATTATCTAACAAACTGGAGTAATGCGATGGCGAAACTGCATGATTACTACAGAGATCAAGTAGTAAACGAGTTAAAAAATAAATTCGGCTACAAATCTGTCATGCAAGTCCCACGAATCGAAAAGATTACCCTGAATATGGGTGTGGGTGAAGCATTGACCGATAAGAAATTGCTAGACAACGCAGTAGCGGACTTAGCAGCAATTAGCGGTCAAAAACCTTTAGTAACTAAAGCTCGTAAATCTGTTGCTGGCTTTAAAATCCGTCAGGGATATCCAATCGGTTGTAAAGTAACACTACGCGGTGAGCGTATGTGGGAGTTCTTTGAACGTTTAATTACAATTGCTGTTCCACGTATTCGTGACTTCCGCGGTTTAAGCGCGAAATCATTTGATGGTCGTGGTAACTACAGCATGGGTGTGCGTGAACAAATCATCTTCCCTGAAATCGATTACGATAAAGTAGATCGTGTACGTGGTTTAGATATCACTATCACAACTACTGCTAAGAATGATGAAGAAGGTCAAGCACTACTTGCTGCCTTTAATTTCCCATTCCGTAAATAAGGCAGGTTATAATGGCAAAACAATCAATGAAAGCACGCGATGTAAAACGCGTTAAATTGGCTGAAAAATTCTTCGCTAAACGTGCAGAATTAAAGAAAATCATTTCTGATGTCAATGCCTCTGACGAAGATCGTTGGAATGCAGTGTTAAAATTACAAACTTTACCACGTGATTCTAGCCCTAGTCGTCAACGTAACCGTTGCCGCCAAACTGGACGTCCTCACGGCGTTTTACGTAAGTTTGGTTTAAGCCGTATTAAGGTTCGTGAAGCTGCTATGCGCGGCGAGATCCCAGGCCTTAGAAAAGCGAGCTGGTAATATACCACTTTATTTTGGAATCGGAGAAAAAGTACAATGAGTATGCAAGATCCAATCGCAGATATGTTGACCCGTATTCGTAACGGTCAAGCTGCGAACAAAGTTGCAATCAATATGCCTTCTTCCAAGCTAAAAGTGGCAATTGCCAACGTATTAGCTGCTGAAGGTTATATCGAAAGCGTTAAAGTTTTAGAAGGTGCAAAACCTGAATTGGAAATTACTTTAAAATATTTCCAAGGCAAACCGGTTGTAGAAAGCATCCAACGTGTAAGCCGTCCTGGTCTTCGTATTTACAAACGTAAAGACGAATTACCAAAAGTTATGGGTGGTTTAGGTGTTGCTGTAATTTCTACATCTAAAGGTGTTATGACTGACCGTGCAGCTCGTCAAGCGGGTTTAGGCGGTGAGATCATCTGTTACGTAGCTTAATAGAGGGGTAGGAAAATGTCTCGTGTTGCAAAGGCACCTGTTAATATTCCTGCCGGCGTTGAAGTTAAACTCGACGGTCAGCTATTAACAGTAAAAGGAAAAAATGGCGAGTTATCTCGCACAATTCATCACTCAGTTGAAGTTAAACAAGATAATGGTCAATTTACTTTCACTCCACGTGAAGGTTTTGTTGAAGCGAATGCTCAATCGGGTACAGCTCGTGCATTAGTTAATGCAATGGTTATCGGTGTTACTGAAGGCTTCACTAAGAAATTACAACTAGTGGGTGTTGGTTACAGAGCTCAAGTTAAAGGCAACGTAGTTGCATTAAGCTTAGGTTTCTCTCACCCTGTGGAGCACACTTTACCAGCAGGTATTACTGCAGAATGCCCTTCACAAACGGAAATCGTTTTAAAAGGTGCTGACAAGCAGTTAATTGGTCAAGTTGCAGCAGATATTCGTGCTTATCGCCGTCCTGAACCTTATAAAGGTAAAGGTGTACGTTACTCTGATGAAGTAGTACGTATGAAAGAGGCTAAGAAGAAATAATTAAGGTAACACTATGGATAAGAAATCAGCTCGTATCCGTCGTGCAGCTCGTGCACGTCATATGATGAGAGAGCAAGGTGTAACTCGTCTAGTTATTCACCGTACTCCGCGTCATATCTACGCACAAGTTATTGCACCAAACGGTTCAGAAGTGCTTGCCGCTGCTTCAACTGTTGAAAAAGCAATTCGTGAGCAAGTTAAATATA
The DNA here is from genome assembly GCF_001838635.1 of Haemophilus sp. HMSC71H05. Classification (NCBI taxonomy): domain Bacteria; kingdom Pseudomonadati; phylum Pseudomonadota; class Gammaproteobacteria; order Pasteurellales; family Pasteurellaceae; genus Haemophilus; species Haemophilus sp. HMSC71H05. The sequence goes on along the minus strand of NZ_KV838019.1, from coordinate 93,880 downwards.
CCGGTAATAAAGATGCCGCAGCAGTAGTAGGTAAACTTGTTGCTGAGCGCGCATTAGCAAAAGGCGTTAAAGACGTTGCTTTTGACCGTTCCGGTTTTAAATATCATGGTCGTGTCCAAACTTTAGCGGACGCTGCACGTGAAGCTGGTCTACAGTTCTAATGAGGTAAATTGAGATGTCAAACATCGAAAAACAAGTTGGTGAACTGCAAGAGAAGCTAATCGCAGTAAACCGTGTATCAAAAACTGTAAAAGGTGGTCGTATTATGAGCTTTACTGCTTTAACAGTAGTAGGCGATGGTAACGGTCGCGTAGGTTTTGGTTATGGTAAAGCTCGTGAAGTTCCGGCAGCGATCCAAAAAGCGATGGAAAAAGCACGTCGCAATATGATTAATGTCGCTTTAAATGAAGGTACATTACAACACCCAGTTAAAGGTGTTCACACTGGTTCTCGCGTATTTATGCAACCAGCTAGCGAAGGTACAGGTATCATCGCAGGTGGTGCAATGCGTTCAGTGTTAGAAGTTGCTGGTGTACGTAACGTTCTTTCTAAAGCGTATGGTTCAACCAACCCAATCAACGTTGTTCGTGCAACTATTGATGCATTAGCAAATATGAAATCACCAGAAATGGTTGCTGCTAAACGTGGCAAAACCGTTGATGAAATTTTGGGGTAATTGATAATGGCTAAAACTATTAAAGTAACTCAAGTTCGTAGCTCAATTGCTCGTTTACCGAAGCACAAAGCTACCTTGCGTGGTCTTGGTCTTCGCCATATGCACCATACTGTTGAGTTAATCGATACTCCGGCAGTACGTGGTATGATTAACCAAGTTTCATACATGGTTAAAGTGGAGGAGTAAGAGAATGCGTTTAAATACTCTATCTCCGGCTGAAGGTGCTAAGCACAGCGCAAAACGCCTTGGTCGTGGTATTGGTTCAGGTTTAGGGAAAACTGGTGGTCGTGGTCATAAAGGTCAAAAATCTCGTACTGGCGGCGGTGTTCGTCGTGGTTTCGAGGGTGGCCAAATGCCATTATACCGTCGTTTACCAAAATTTGGTTTCACTTCAATGAAATCAGCTGTAACTGCTGAAGTTCGTTTAAACGAATTAACAAAAGTTGAAGGAAATGTTGTCACTTTAGAAGCATTAAAAGCTGCAAACATTTTAACTAAAGATATTCAATTCGCTAAAGTTATCTTAGCGGGTGAAGTGAAATCTGCAGTTACTGTACGTGGTTTACGTGTAACTAAAGGTGCAAAAGCAGCAATCGAAGCTGCTGGCGGTTCAGTTGAGGAATAATTAGCAAATGGCTAAACAACCAGGTTATCAAAGCAGAAGTACTAATAGTGGTACTGGTGAACTAAAAAGCAGATTGCTTTTTGTATTAGGTGCACTTATCGTTTATCGTATTGGTTCTTTTATTCCGCTTCCTGGTATTGATGCCGCCGTGCTAGCTCAATTAGTTGAACAACAAAAAGGCACCATCATTGATATGTTAAACATGTTCTCTGGTGGTGCATTGAGCCGAGCATCAATTTTAGCATTAGGTATCATGCCGTATATCTCGGCATCTATCGTAATGCAATTGCTTGCTACGGTTTCACCTGCTTTAGCAGAATTGAAAAAAGAAGGCGCAGCAGGACAAAGAAAAATCACCAAGTATACTCGTTATGCAACGGTGGTTTTTGCTACTATCCAAGCTATCGCAATTTCTACCGGCTTACCGAATATGTTGCCACAGTTAGTGCCAAATATCGGTTTTACTTTTTACTTCACTGCAGTAGTGAGTCTTGTAACCGGAACCATGTTCTTAATGTGGTTAGGTGAGCAAATTACTGAAAGAGGTATTGGTAACGGTATCTCAATTCTTGTTTTTGGTGGTATTGTTGCAGGATTGCCGCATGCAATCATCGAAACAGTTGAGCAAGCTCGTCAAGGACAAATGCATCCTTTAGTTCTTCTACTAATCGCTGCTATTGTTTTTGCAGTAACTTATTTTGTTGTCTTCGTAGAACGTGGACAACGTAGAATTCGTGTTGAATATGCTAAGCGTCAACAAGGACGTCAAATTTTAGGTGGTCATTCAACTCATTTACCATTAAAAGTTAATATGGCAAACGTAATGCCAGCAATTTTTGCTTCAAGCATTATTTTATTCCCAGCTACATTGACACAATGGTTTGGTCAAAATGATAAGTTTGAGTGGTTAAATGACTTATCAATGTTGTTGAATCCTGGACAACCTTTATATCTTCTTGTTTATGCGGTAGCGATTATTTTCTTCAGTTTCTTTTATACTGCGATGCAATATAATCCACGTGATACAGCAGATAATCTAAAAAAATCTGGTGCATTTATCCCAGGAATTAGACCAGGTGAACAAACATCACGTTACATTGATAAAGTAATGACTCGTTTAACATTAATTGGCGGTCTTTATGTAACGTTCGTATGTTTAGTCCCTTATATTATGACATCAGCATGGGATGTTAAATTCTACTTCGGTGGTACTTCCTTATTAATCGTTGTTGTTGTAATTATGGATTTTATCGTGCAAGTTCAGAGTCACTTAATGTCGTCTCAATATGAATCTGCGTTAAAAAAAGCAAACCTTAAAGGTTTTGGACAGTAATTGTTCATTTAAGTAAAAAGGATAAGCAATGAAAGTTCGTGCTTCCGTTAAGAAGATGTGTCGTAACTGTAAAATTGTTAAACGTGAAGGTGTTGTTCGCGTATTATGCAGCGACCCTAAACATAAACAACGTCAAGGTTAATTAACATTTCTTCTTGCAAAGAACCGGTTGAGTAGTTATACTACTCAACTCATTTATGTCCTTGGTATTCTGTTTGAGTATCCTGAAAACGGGCTTTTCAAGATCAGAATACCAAATTAGTTAAAATAATAGGAGTGCATAGTGGCCCGTATTGCAGGCATTAACATTCCTGATCACAAACACGCTGTAATCGCTTTAACTGCAATTTACGGTATCGGTAAAACTCGTTCAAAAAGCATTTGTGCTGCAGCGGGTATTGCTGAAGATGTTAAGATCAGCGAATTGTCTGAAGAGCAGATTGACAAACTGCGTGACGAAGTTGGTAAATTTACCGTTGAAGGTGACTTACGTCGTGAAGTAACACTAAACATCAAACGTCTTTTAGACTTAGGTTGTTACCGTGGTTTACGTCATCGTCGTAGTTTACCGGTACGTGGTCAACGTACTAAAACTAATGCGCGTACCCGTAAGGGTCCACGTAAGCCGATCAAAAAATAGTCGGGGTAAATAAAGAATGGCTAAAACACCAGTTCGTGCACGTAAACGTGTAAAAAAACAAGTTGTAGATGGCGTAGCACACATTCACGCATCTTTCAATAACACAATCGTTACCATTACTGACCGTCAAGGTAATGCTTTAGCTTGGGCTACAGCAGGTGGTTCAGGTTTCCGTGGTTCTCGTAAATCTACCCCGTTCGCTGCACAAGTTGCTGCAGAACGTTGTGCTGAAATCGTTAAAGAATTCGGCTTAAAGAACTTGGAAGTTATGGTTAAAGGTCCGGGTCCGGGTCGTGAATCAACAATCCGTGCATTAAATGCAGCGGGTTTCCGTATCACGAACATCACTGATGTGACTCCGATCCCTCATAACGGTTGTCGTCCACCGAAAAAACGTCGTGTTTAATGGCGTAATAGGATAGTTGGAGAAAGAAAATGGCAAGATATTTGGGCCCTAAACTCAAGCTCAGCCGTCGTGAAGGCACTGATTTATTCCTTAAATCAGGTGTGCGTGCGATTGATTCAAAATGTAAAATTGATACAGCACCAGGTCAACACGGTGCTCGTAAACCGCGTTTGTCTGACTATGGTAGTCAATTACGTGAAAAACAAAAAGTTCGTCGTATCTATGGTATTTTAGAACGTCAATTCCGTAACTACTATAAAGAAGCAAACCGTTTAAAAGGTAATACTGGTGAAAACTTACTAGTATTATTAGAAGGTAGATTGGATAACGTTGTTTATCGCATGGGATTTGCTGCAACTCGCGCAGAAGCTCGTCAATTAGTGAGCCACAAAGCGATTGTCGTAAATGGTCGTGTTGTAAATATCCCATCTTTCCAAGTTTCTGTAAATGATGTCGTTGCTGTTCGTGAGAAATCTAAAAAACAAGCACGTATTAAAGCATCATTAGAATTAGCAGAACAAAGAGAAAAACCAACTTGGTTAGAAGTTGATTCTGCAAAAATGGAAGGTGTGTTCAAACGTGTTCCTGAACGTTCTGATTTATCAGCAGACATTAACGAACATCTGATCGTTGAGCTTTACTCTAAATAATAGTTAAGCTTAAAAGCAAAGAGAGGATAAAATGCAGGGTTCTGTTACAGAATTTTTAAAGCCACGCTTAGTAGATATCGAGCAAATTAGCTCTACTCATGCTAAGGTGATCTTAGAACCGTTAGAGCGTGGCTTTGGTCATACTCTAGGGAATGCATTACGTCGTATCCTTCTGTCTTCAATGCCAGGTTGTGCTGTAACTGAAGTAGAAATTGATGGCGTACTGCACGAATATAGTAGTAAAGAAGGTGTTCAGGAAGATATTCTTGAAGTTCTTTTAAACCTTAAAGGTCTAGCGGTTAAAGTACAGAATAAAGATGATGTTATTCTGACATTAAATAAATCTGGAATTGGCCCTGTTGTTGCAGCAGATATCACCCACGATGGTGATGTTGAAATTGTTAATCCATCACATGTAATCTGTCACTTAACAGACGAAAACGCATCTATTAATATGCGTATTCGTGTTCAACGTGGTAGAGGTTATGTACCTGCATCTGCTCGTACTCATTCACAAAATGAAGATCGTCCAATTGGTCGTTTATTAGTAGACGCTTGTTATAGTCCGGTTGACCGTATTGCTTACAATGTTGAAGCAGCACGTGTTGAACAACGTACTGACTTAGATAAACTAGTTATCGAGTTAGAAACTAACGGGACTATTGATCCGGAAGAAGCAATTCGTCGTGCAGCAACAATTTTAGCAGAGCAACTCGATGCATTCGTTGATTTGCGTGATGTTCGTCAACCTGAAGTCAAGGAAGAAAAACCGGAATTTGATCCGATTTTATTACGTCCTGTTGATGACTTAGAGTTGACAGTTCGTTCTGCTAACTGTTTGAAAGCAGAAACAATTCACTATATCGGTGACTTAGTACAACGTACAGAAGTTGAGTTATTAAAAACGCCTAATCTTGGTAAGAAATCTCTTACTGAAATTAAAGACGTTCTCGCTTCACGTGGCTTGTCACTTGGTATGCGCCTTGAGAATTGGCCACCAGCAAGTATTGCTGAAGACTAGTTTGGTCATAGGTTAAGATTTTTCTGAGAAGGATAAGATCATGCGCCATCGTAAGAGTGGTCGTCAACTAAACCGTAATAGCAGCCATCGCCAAGCGATGTTCCGTAACTTAGCAAGTGCTTTAGTTAGTCATGAAATCATCAAGACTACTTTACCAAAAGCTAAAGAATTACGTCGTGTAGTTGAACCGTTAATTACATTAGCAAAAGAAGATAGCGTTGCAAACCGTCGTTTAGCATTCGCTCGTACTCGTAACATCGAAACTGTTGCGAAATTATTCAATGAATTAGGTCCACGTTTTGCTCAACGTGCAGGTGGTTACACCCGTATCTTAAAATGTGGTTTCCGTGCAGGTGACAACGCTCCAATGGCATACATTGAGTTAGTTGATCGTCCAGAAGTTGCAGAAGCAGCAGCGGAATAATAATTTGTTATAAAATGAAAAGGCTCACTAATGTGAGCCTTTTTTATATTTCATTTCTAGAATTCAGCTTCAGCTCTGAATGTCATTTTTTCACCTGTGATGGGGTGCGTGATCGTAAGTTCTTCTGCATGTAAGCATAGGCGAGGTGACATCGCTTTAGCTTGTGGGTGAGAATAAAATTTGTCACCTAAAATAGGATGTCCTAGTGCGTGTGTATGTAAACGTAGTTGATGTGAACGTCCTGTGATTGGTGTCAGTTTTACTCGAGTGCAGTTAGTAGGTAATCTTTCTAGAACTTCATAAAACGTGACCGCTCTTTTACCAAATACAAAATCAATGCGTTGACGCGGACGATTTTCCCAATCACAAATCATAGGAAGATTAATTTCCCCACTATCTTGTTCTAAGTGTCCCCACACTAACGCTTGATAATATTTTTTTGGCTCACGTTCACGGAATTGACGTTTCAACTCTTTATCTGCTGCTTTACTCAATGCAAACAGAATAATCCCACTAGTGGCCATATCTAAACGGTGTGCGGGTTCACAAAATCCAAATTTCTCTTTCACCCGGCTCATAGCACTGTCATAGTATTCAGGTTGATTGCCCGGGACTGAAAGTAAACCGCTTGGTTTATTTACCACGCAGATATGATTATCTTGGTAGATAATATCTAAATACGGTTCTAAAGGGGGATGGTATTCAATAAGTGCCATATTATTCCTTGTTTGTCACTATTACCCGAAGGCTATCTAATCGCCAGCTTGCTTTACTTAACTCTTCCAGAGAAAGTACACGTTGTTTTTCTAATACATTAATTTCCGCTTGGCGAATATTTTTATTTACTGCTTTCAAGGCTATAAGTCTATTGAGGTCAGCGCTCAATGTTTGATCGGCTAATTTACTGGCTTCTCGAATTTGAGCTTGTGCAATTTCAGTTATTTTGTGATCGCCTAGTTTAATTAATTGCTCAATATTTGGACGAGCCATTTTGACCATTTTATTCGCAATGTCTTTGCTTAGCGGCTTAAGTTTATTTTGCAATGTATCAAAATTAACTTGTCCGGCTAGATTATTTCCTTTGCTATCCAGCAATAAGCGAACAGGCGTAGGCGGAAGAAAACGATTCAGTTGTAAACCTTTTGGTGATTGGCTTTCAATCATATAAATCAATTCAACCAAAAGAGTGCCTGCAGGTAGCTGTTTATTAACTAATAATGCCATCGATGCTTTGCCGATGTCACCAGAAGCGATTAAATCAATGCCTTGACGTATCATTGGATGATCCCAGGTAAGAAATTTTAATTCCTCACGAGCAAGGGCTAGTTGTCGGTCAAAAGTTACTGTGACACCTTCTTCTTTTAGTCCTGGAAAATCAGGAACAAGCATGGTGCCTGTTGGCGTGATGACAATGCTGTTTTCACCTAAATCATCTTGTTCTACACCAATAATATCAAATAAATTCAGTGCAAAATCGACTAATTGGGGTGAATTATCTGTTTGAGCAATTTCTGCCGCAAGTCGTTGTGCCTTTTCACCACCATTAGAATTTAATTCTAACAAACGATCACGACCTTTTTCCAAGGCTAAATGCAATACTTTTGCTTGTTTTTGCGTTTGGAGAATGAGTTGCTCAAAATCTGCTTTATTTTCTGACCGCACTTTCAATAAAGCTTCATATTGTTCAAACAATGCCATACCAATCGGACAAGTTTGTTCAAAGGCATTTAAACCTTCATGATACCAACGTGCTAAATCTTGCTGCGCAGAATTTGCTAGGCAAGGTACATAAATTTGTACGTCTCGCGTTTGTCCGATACGATCTAAACGGCCAATACATTGCTCAAGTAAGTCAGGATTTTCTGGTAAATCGAAGAGTACGAGATGGCAAGCAAATTGGAAGTTTCGTCCTTCAGAACCAATGCTAGAACTCAGTAAAACCTGTGCGCCATTATTGGTATCGGCAAAATAAGCCGCTGCGCGATCTCGTTCAATGATTGACATTCTTTCATGGAAAACGGCACTGCGAATGGCTTCTTTTTCTCTTAAAATTTGCTCAAGTTGAATTGCCGTTTGTGCTGTTTTACAAATGACTAAGATTTTTTCATTTCGGTGTGATTTTAAGAAATCAATTAACCAATGAATTTTTTCATCAGCCTCAGTCGCATCAATCGTTACTTGGTGATAAACCCTGTGCGGAAAACCTTTTACACCTTGGCGTGTATTGCGAAATAAAATACGGCTTGTACCATGTCTGTCGATGAGATTTTGAATGAGTTCTTGTCGTGCCGCTTGCTTCTCCTCATCATTATGACAGGCTAAAGCTTTAAATAATGGTTCGACATCTTGCTCATTAAGTAAATCAGAAATATGATTTTTTTCGTCCGCACTTAGCGGCTTCTCTGAGAGTAAAGATTGCACAGCATCCGCAACAGGTTGATAATTTTCCTGTTCCTTCAAGAACGCTTGATAATCATAAAAACGTTCAGGATCAAGTAAGCGTAAGCGTGCAAAATGGCTTTCCAAACCTAGTTGTTCTGGTGTTGCGGTGAGTAATAAAACTGATGGAATAGCGTTCGCTAATTGTTCTACTAATAAATAAGCGGTACTTGGTGTATTTTCGGACCAAGCCAAATGATGCGCTTCATCGACAATTAAACAGTCAAATTCAGCTTCAATAGCTTGTTGTACACGATTGGGATGGGCTTTCAACCAGTCTAATGCACAGATAATTAAGCTTTCTGTACTAAATGGGTTGATAGCTTGTTCGGCAAAGTCTTCACAGCGTTCTTCATCAAATAATGAAAAATGTAAATTAAAACGACGAAGCATTTCGACAAGCCATTGATGTTGCAAGGTTTCCGGTACAATAATTAATACACGTTGTACTTTTTCAGCAAAAAGCTGGTTTTGCAAAATCATGCCTGCTTCAATGGTTTTACCTAACCCCACTTCGTCCGCTAAGAGCACGCGAGGATTGACACGGTTTCCCACCTCTTGTGCAATATGAAGCTGATGAGGAATTAAACCCGCACGATTGCCTCGTAAGCCACGCAAAGGCGATTGGAATTGAGCTTGTTGATGCAGAAGCGTTTGATAACGCAACGCAAAATGTTCACTGCGGTCAATTTGCGATGAAAAGAGGCGATCTTTGGCTTGGCTAAAGGAGATAATCGGAGAAAGTTCTTTTTCATTGACGATAATCTCTTCGCCTTGCGCATTTTTGACTAAATAAAATAAGAGACCATTCATTTCCTGAACATCAAGGACTTCACCTTGCCAACCCGCTTGGTGATGAAGTTGTTCTCCTTTATTTAATGCAATTCGGGTTAATGGAGCTTGTGCCATCGCATAAATTCGGGTTTCATCCGTGGCAGGAAAGTGAAGGGTTACAGAGCGGAAATCTAAGGCGGTAATCATCCCTAATCCGAGGCTATTTTCTGTTTCGCTAATCCAACGTTGACCGATTGCAAATGACATCATCTTCCTCTTAATGAATCTCTTAAAATGGGGCGATATTGTAGTCTGATTATAAGGGAAAGCAAGGTAGGGACATCTAAAAGTATGAAAAATAAAGTGTGATTTATCTCACAATAATCAAATTAAATACCCGCTATGCTTTACTTTAAAAAAGTGCGGTGTAAAAATGGCGTACTTTTTATAAAACAGGAGTGTTCCATGAATTGGACAGAACGACTTAAAGAAGAATTTTTATCCGGTTGGAAGCCTTTTGAAGTGGCATGGGTAGTTATTTTCCTTGCTGCGCAAATTATTGCTTATGTTCTTGCGCCAGACAGCCCATTAGGCATGATTTCGGGGATTGCAGGTATTCTCTGTGTGGTATTGGTGAGTAAAGGAAAAATTAGTAATTATTTCTTTGGGCTTATTTTTGCTTACACCTATTTTTATGTCGCCTGGGGAAACAATTTCCTTGGTGAAATGAATACGGTGCTCTATGTGTATATTCCATCACAATTTATCGGTTATTTTATGTGGAAACAGCACATGCAAAACGATAATGGCGGTGAAAGTGTGATTGCAAAAGCCTTAACACCAAAAGGTTGGGCAATTTTACTCGTGAGTGTGGGGATTGGTACATTCTGCTTTGTGCAGGCTTTAAAAGCAGCGGGTGGGAGTTCTACAGGATTAGATGGTTTAACCACGATTATCACCGTAGCGGCGCAATTATTGATGATTTTACGTTATCGTGAGCAATGGTTATTATGGATTGTCTTAAATGTGCTTTCTATTTTGCTTTGGGCAGAACAGCCAGCGATGTACTTAATGTATAGTGCTTACTTACTTAACTCATTATATGGTTATTACAACTGGACGAAACTCGTTAAAGTAGAAAACCACTAATCACATCAATTAAAAAGGGCATAGTCATATGCCCTTACATTTTTAAATAAAATGCCTTCGTCAATGCAATAAATTCCTCTGTGTACTGATTGTTTTCGTTATAAATCACCAAGCTATCTTTTACCTGTGGTAAATGCTCTCGGCTAAACGTGAGTAACATTCGTTGTGGTGCTTTCCCTGTCTTTGTAATGATATCAGTCTGCTTGATGCAATAAAGTGCGGTTGAATTTATCAATGTTTTCCCCGCCTCATAAGGCAAGACAAAACTGATTTTTCCTTTTTCGGATAAACAACTTGCCGCCCAATTTAACCAATCTAAATGGCTTTGTTGAACATAACGGGCAAGCGCACGCTTATCATTTTTACATTCCACACCTTGCGCAAAATAAGGCGGATTAGCCACAATTAAATCAAATTGATGTGCTGTTTGTAGGCAATAGGTTTGCACATCTTGGCGTGTTAAATGAAGGCGATTGTGCCATGGCGAGGCCTGGAAGTTTTCTTGTGCTTGTTGTGCTGCAAGGAGATCAAGTTCAATGGCTTCAATTTGACAATACTTATGACTTCGTTGGGCGAGCATTAATGCAACCAAGCCTGTGCCAGTCCCCATATCAAGAATACGCTGACAATCAGACATATCCGCCCAAGCACCAAGTAAAATGCCATCCGTACCGACTTTCATTGCACAATGTTGTTGATTAATATGGAATTGTTTAAAGGTAAAGCTGCTCATAAAATCTTGCGGAAAATGACCGCACTTTCAGGTATAATCAGCCCCAATTTTAACAAATTAACGCAAAATAATGAATTTATCCCCATTTGAAGAATTCGATCTTTCCCCCGAATTATTAAAAGCCTTAGAAAAGAAAGGCTACACCCGTCCAACCGCAATCCAGTTAGAAGCCATTCCTGCAGCTATGGAAGAGCGTGACGTGTTAGGTTCTGCACCAACAGGCACGGGTAAAACGGCTGCATTTTTATTGCCAGCGATTCAGCATTTATTGGATTATCCACGTCGTAAGCCAGGTGCGCCTCGCATTTTAATTTTAACGCCAACCCGTGAGTTAGCGATGCAGGTTGCGGAACAAGCGGAAGAACTGGCGCAATTCACACATTTGAAGATTGCTACGATTACTGGCGGTGTGGCGTATCAAAATCATGGGGAAGTATTTAATTCAAATCAGGATATCGTGGTGGCAACACCAGGGCGTTTATTGCAATACATCAAAGAAGAGAACTTTGATTGTCGTGCGGTGGAAATGCTGATTTTTGATGAAGCAGATCGCATGTTGCAAATGGGCTTTGGCCAAGATGCGGAGAAAATTGCCGCTGAAACGCGTTGGCGTAAACAAACCCTTCTTTTCTCTGCCACATTAGAAGGGGAGCTATTAGTTGATTTCGCAGATCGTTTATTAAATGACCCAGTCAAAATTGATGCCGAGCCAAGTCGTCGTGAGCGCAAGAAAATCAACCAATGGTATTATCATGCCGACAGCAATGAACATAAAATCAAGTTGCTTGCACGCTTTATCGAAACCGAGAACGTGAGTCGCGGCATTGTGTTTGTCCGTCGTCGTGAAGATGTGCGTGAGCTTTCTGAAACCTTGCGTAAACGCGGTATTCGCTCTACTTATCTAGAAGGCGATATGGCACAAACGCAACGTAATAATGCCATTGATAAATTGAAATCCGGTATTGTCACGGTGTTAGTGGCTACTGATGTGGCTGCTCGCGGGATTGATATTGATGATGTCACACACGTCATGAACTTCGATTTACCTTACAGTGCAGATACATATTTACATCGTATTGGTCGTACGGCTCGCGCAGGGAAAAAGGGTACAGCAGTTTCTTTTGTGGAAGCCCATGATTACAAATTGCTCGGTAAAATTAAACGCTATACGGAAGAGCTTTTGAAAGCACGTATTTTAGAAGGATTAGAGCCTCGCACTAAACCACCAAAAGATGGGGAAGTAAAATCCATGTCTAAAAAGCAAAAAGCGCGTATTAAAGAAAAGCGTGAAGAAAAGAAAAAATCAGAGGTGAAGAAGAAAGCTAAACTTCGTCATAAAGATACGAAAAACATTGGTAAACGTCGTAAACCAAGCACAGAAAAAACAGCCGAGAAATAATAAAAAAATAACCGCCACTTATTAAGTGCGGTTATTTTTTTGACTATTTATTGACTTGGCTACCGATTACGCCACCTAATGCGGCACCACCTAATGTGGTCGCGGCATTACCACCAAGCATATAGCCTGCTGCACCACCAATAGCTGCACCAGCTGTTGTATTTTTTTGTGTACGGTTCATATTTCCACATGCAGCAAGGGAAATAACAGTCATCGCGATAACAAGTGATTTTCCAATTAATTTCATAGGATCTCTCCGTGTTTAACATATAAAACTATCCATATTGATAGTACTCCATAAGACAAACAGAGATGAATGAAAGTTCAAAAATATGTGTTTTTCGATGTTTTTTTGAACAATTGAATATATTGAATGTTAATCTTTCGCTTGATCTAATACTTTCGCAACCACTTTCAAATATTCAATCGCCAATCCATGGTGTCCTGTACTCGCATTAAATACTAAATCTTCACTTAATACACCACAAGGCATATCCTCGGGGATCTTACCGTTCTCATAAGCTTGATAATCTTCTCGCCAGTCACCATCAAAATAATAGTGTTCTAAGGTTTTCATTTTTGGTAAGAAGGCTTGCCATTTTTCAAGAAATTGTTCTGCTTCGGCTAAGAAACTCTCTGCTTCATTGAGAAGGTTTTCCATTTCTGAAATTTTATCCAAGCGTGATTGAGGTAACATAGGTTTCTCCAAAATAAGGTAAAAATAAACCGCACTTTATGCGAACAAAGTGCGGTGAGTTTATCACGAGTTTTTTACTTATACATCATAAGTGGTGGATGCAGTATTACCACCGCGACCCGTCCAGTTGGTGTGGAAGAATTCACCGCGTGGTTTGTCGGTACGCTCATAAGTATGTGCACCGAAGTAGTCACGTTGTGCTTGCAATAAGTTTGCTGGTAAACGGGCTGAAGTGTAGCCATCTAAGAAGGTAATAGCTGATGCCATACAAGGCATTGGGATACCCACTTCGATAGATTTTGCCACCACTTTACGCCAGTCGCTTAATGCGTTTTCTAAAATGCCTTTGAAGTAGCTATCTGAACCTAAGAAGATTAAATCTGGATTTGCTTCATATGCATCCCGAATATTGCCTAAGAAACGGCTACGGATAATACAACCTTCACGCCATAATAACGCTGTTGCACCGTAGTTGATGTTCCAGCCAAATTGTTCAGAGGCTTCACGAATCAGCATAAAGCCTTGTGCGTAAGAAATGATTTTTGACGCCAATAATGCTTTACGTACTGCTTCAATCCACACTTTTTTATCGCCTTCAACTGGTTGAATTGTTTTGCCGAATAATTGGTTAGCGGCAACACGTTGATCTTTAAATGAAGAGACACAACGAGCAAAGACAGATTCAGTGATTAAGGTTAATGGAATACCGAAATCTAATGCATTGATACCCGTCCATTTACCAGTCCCTTTTTGGCCAGCTGTATCTAAGATTTTTTCAACTAATGGTTCACCATCAGCATCTTTATAACCAAGAATATCGGTGGTGATATCAATTAAATAGCTATCAAGTTCAGTTTTTTTCCATTCTGCGAAGATAGCTTGCATTTCGTCATAGCTTAAGCCTAAACCTTCTTTTAAGAATTGGTAAGCTTCACAGATTAATTGCATATCGCCATATTCGATACCATTGTGAACCATTTTCACGAAGTGGCCAGCGCCTTCACCGCCAACCCAGTCACAGCATGGTTCGCCTTGTTCGGTTTTAGCGGAGATTGCTTGGAAGATTGGTTTAATATATGGCCATGCTTCGTGATTACCACCTGGCATGATAGATGGCCCATGACGCGCACCTTCTTCACCGCCCGAAACACCCGAACCGATAAAGCGAATACCTTTTTCAGCCAATGCTTTTACACGACGGTTAGTATCAGGATAGTTTGAATTACCACCATCAATAATAATGTCGCCTTCTTCTAGGTGCGGTAATAATGCCTCAATGAATTGATCCACAACATCACCCGCGCGCACCATTAACATCACTTTACGTGGTTTTTCTAATTTAGAAGCTAAATCTTCTAAAGAGTATGCACCGATAATATTGGTGCCTTTTGCTGCACCTTGTAAAAATTCATCCACTTTTGAAGTAGTGCGGTTATAAGCCACTACTTTAAAGCCATGATCATTCATATTTAAAATGAGGTTTTGCCCCATTACGGCTAAGCCGATAACACCGATGTCGCCTTTTACTGACATTGTTTTCTCCTGTTTGTGAGGTACAAGTCTTTGTACCGGTTGAATATGTTGGTGTAACTAAATTTCACTCTACATTTATTGATATATTTTATCCTCTAAAAGCTCTTGAAAAGATAAAAAGACAGCCATTAAAAAATCAAAGATTATTTTATCTTCAATATTAGAGCTTGTTTTAAGTGTTGAGTTAATATTATCAAGTATATATGCAATATTTTTGTTTTTAACTTCGAATTTTTTATCTAATATTCTTTTTCCATAGTCATATAAGAAGTTAAGGAAGTTTTTGCTTTCTAAAACACGAACGTGGTTAGGATAACTTTCTGTTGCAATATAAACATTATCTTCAGTTTTATATGCGGTTAGATTTAGTTTTAAAAAACCAGAGTAGGATATAGAAATTACATCTTTATATGCTCGAATGTGAGCATGTTTACCTATATGTCCATTAACAATACTTGAGTTTTCTATAATTGCATCATCAAAGATAATTGAATTTTCAATTGAAGAATCACAAATTTTACTTTTATCTAAGATGTATGAGTCTCCACAAATTGTAGATGCACCTAAAATCATAGCATCTCCGTATACCGAAGAGTTATTTTCAACAGATGAATCTTCACAAACTATAGCATTCCCAGAGGCTGTTGCATTATGGATGAGCATTGCATTATCACGAACTATAGCATTTTCAGAAACTATCGCATTATCTAGAACTTTACTATTTCCAAGAACCTTTGCATTATCTTTTATCCAAGCTTTGCCTATATGTGATAAATTATTTTCACTTTCAATATATCCTCCGAGAGAGCCTTCTTCAACAATTGGGGGATCCCAATAGTTATCTTCTTCGTCATCATAGGGGTAAATTGTTATTAGCGCTTCTATTTGATAAAGTGTTCTTCCTTCATAAACAATAGTATTATTTGTTAAACGATATTTTTTCATTATTTAATTTAAAATTAAAATAGCATGGAAAATACTATCCAATAACTCCACGTTCGGTCATCTTAACTCTTCGCCTGCGTATTCATATGCTGCGTAAAAAAACAATATGCAGATAATAATCTACAGCTTGTGGAGCAGATAAAAGCACAATTTTGGCTTGTGGATGTAAGACTTGTTGAGTGTGTTCAATCAACTGCAAGATGATACCTTGTTTCTGATATTCTATAGCAAAACTTCTTTTAAATTTCTCTAATTAAAGAGCTGCCTTGCTCTAACGTGTCTAGCCACTGCCATTTTTCATGGCCGACGAGTTTACTTTCTTCTAAAGAAAATGTTGTACAGCAACGCCCCAAACGATTTTCTAGAGATTGATTTAAATGTTGATACGTAAATTCAATTTGAGTCCCGTCAATCCATTTTCCAATTAAAAAGCCTTTTAAAATTTTGCCGCCACCATATTCGGCCCAAATCATTTTACCTTGTTGATGGTAATGAAATTCTGTTTGGCTGCTGACTTCACCATTTGCGGTGTTTTCAACAGCAACAAATTTTTTATTATCTAAATTCAACATTAAAGTCACCCTGCATCTGATGTATCTATATCTTATTTTTGCATAATGTAATGCATTTCTACATTTTTCGCTTTTGCGGCTTTTTCTAGATCTGCTTTATCACTTTGACTATCTCCAACAAGGTATAAAGATACATCCTTGCCGACCTTTTCTGCATTATTTAGTCCATACATAGCAACTGCTTTATTCACAGATTGACTGTTCCCTGCAATTCCGATGTGTAAATTATCTGTAGCTAAAAGAGATACGAGTCGTTTTCCTGAAGTACCACCTGCGGTTCTAATCGTTGCTACAAGCATTCCATTTGAAACTGGGTTTCCTGCTTCTGGAACTTGAAGCATTACTGAGCGATTATCTTTTGGCATTTGTGCCGCTAACTGATCTAAAGATGGACCAGATGAACAAGCAAATAACAACGTTGAAGTAAGTAGTACAAACAGTTTTTTCATTTTTGTCACCATATCATTCTAATAAATTAACTCTTCGTCCACGCACTCATGTGTTGAGTAAATCCAATATGCGGATAATAATCCACGGCTTGCGGAGCCGATAAAAGCACAATTTTAGCTTGTGGATGTAACGCCTGTTTGGTGTGTTCAATTAACTGCAAGCCGATACCTTGTTTTTGATATTGTTCATCAACCGCTAAATCAGATAAATAACAGCAGTAGGCAAAATCTGTCACGGAACGTGCCATACCCACTAATCGTTCACCATCCCAAGCGGTGACTAATAAATCCGCATGATGCAACATTGCCGCGACGCGTTTTTCATCCTCTAACGGACGGCGTGCCCCGAGCGTTGTTTTATTTAACAATTCAATAAATTGTTTAACTGAAATTGGTTCATTTACTTTGTAGTCTATCATTTTGCAATCCTATGGTATTTGATACTCAACTTGTTATAGCAATTTCGCCGCCGCTTTATCCAAATACCATTCCGTCACCCCATTTTTTGCTTTAATTTTGGCTGCGGGATAAGGTAGGTTTTCAGCTGGCGTTGTTTGGATTTCTTTTAAAATGTCTGCTTTGCTTTCGCCAGTGACCAAATAGGTAATGCGTTTCGCTTGTTCAATGAGTTTGGCGGTTTTAGAAATGCGAATTTGACCACTTTCAGGGTGTTTCGCAATGACAGCAAGATTTTCATCATCAAAATGGGTTTGATGTGGGAAGAGAGAAGCGGTATGACCGTCAGTTCCCATACCTAAAATAATCCAATCAAAAACACCATTTGGAATGACCGCACTTAATTCTTCTTCGAAACGTTTTAACTCAAAGTGCGGTTCATTTTCGCCACGAATTCGGTGGATGTTTTCTGCAGGAATTTGAATATGATCGAATAAGCGTTTTTGCACTTCACCATAGTTGCTTTCTGAATCTGTTGGTGGAACCATGCGATCATCGCCCCACCAAAAATGCAGATTCTTCCAGTTAATTTGTTCCGCATAAGGCGCTTTGGCTAAGGTTTTGAATAACAGCTTAGGTGTTGAACCGCCAGAAAGAGAAATATGCACAGGGTGATTTAATTGGCTATAAATCACAAATTCTTGAGCGATCTTTTCAACAGCGTGTTGAGCTGTTGGGAAGGTAATGGTGTTCATGTTTGTTTCTCTCTATTCGGTGATAAGCCTTCTTCTATTGAAGAAGGCGAGATATTAATGATTAAACCTTTTTCTTCATTTTACCGCTTGGTTTACGCCATACGCGACCACTTTTCGCAATGAGTTTTTCGGCTGCAATCGGTCCCCAAGTGCCGGCTTCATATTCGTAGATTCGACCACCCGCTTCTTTGTAATCCAAAATCGGTTGCACAAATTTCCATGCAGCATGCACCGCATCCGTACGCGCAAAGAGTGTGGCATCGCCTTTCATCGCATCAAGCAATAAGCGTTCATAAGCTGTTAGCACTTGCTCATCGGCCAAATCGGCATAACGGAAATCCATTGAGACTTCTTTCGCTTCAAAGCCCGCACCTGGCTTTTTCAAACCGAAGCGCATTGAAATGGCTTCATCAGGTTGAATACGGATGATCAATTTATTCTCAGGCGCATTTTGACTGAATACCGGATGTGGTGTGGTTTTAAAGTGAATCACAATTTCCGTCACACGTGCCGGTAAGCGTTTACCGGTACGTACATAGAAAGGTACGCCCGCCCAACGCCAGTTTTCGATTTCGCAACGTAAAGCCATAAAGGTTTCAGTGCGAGAGTTAGAAGGCACTCCTTTTTCTTGTAAATAACCTTTGACTTCTTTGCCATCAATTTCGGCTGCGGTGTATTGACCAAGCACTAAGTTATGCTCAACGTCATCTTGCGTTAATGGACGTAAAGAATGCATGACTTTGGCCACTTCATCACGCATTGAGTTCGCATTGATGATTGCAGGTGGTTCCATGGCAACCATGGCTAAAACTTGTAATAAGTGGTTTTGGAACATGTCACGCATTGCGCCGGAGCCATCATAATAGCCGCCACGTTCTTCTACGCCAATGGCCTCGGCACCCGTAATTTCGACATAATCAATGTAATTACGGTTCCAAAGTGGTTCGAATAAGCCATTTGAGAAGCGTAAAACAAGTAAGTTTTGTACGGTTTCTTTACCAAGATAATGGTCGATACGATAGATTTGATGCTCTTCAAAGAAACGATGAATTTGAACGTCGAGTTCTTGTGCTGTTTTTTCATCGTAACCAAAAGGTTTTTCGACAATAATCCGTTTCCAACCGTCTTCTTCTGTGTTTAAACCATGGGCCGCAAGGCATTCTGGAATTACACCATATAAGCTTGGTGGCGTAGACATATAGTAAAGGGTGTTGCCATTCGTTTGATATTTAGTATGTAATTCTTCTAAACGTGGGACTAATTTACCGTAATCGGCCGCATCAGATGTATTTACGGCTTGATAATAGAGATGGCTACAAAAAGCGTCTAACGTTTCTGGTGTGGTTTCTTCTGTTTCAAGTAACGCTTCACGCATTTTTTCACGGAAAGTGTCATCGTTTAATTCTGAGCGAGCGACACCTAATACAGAAAATTGGTTTAATCGACCAAATTTGAAGAGATTATAAAGTGCTGGAATGAGTTTACGGTGAGTCAAATCACCAGAAGCACCAAAAATCACGATACAGTTATTATTCGTTTGCATATTATTCCTTATTGTTCCGAGTAGTATTTTTAAATAATGCAATATATTACTGCACTTTACCAATCGAACCAATCAATTAAATTGAAAGACAGATGCCCAATTTTGTGTATTATCAGCCACCATCACAAAGGGTGGATTAATTAAACTTTCACGCTGATTATAGGTGAGCGGCTGATAGTGCGGATCGAAAATCATCCCATTGATTTCAGCTAATAAAATTTCAGCACCTGCCGTATCCCATTCGCCTGTTTTACCGAGTCGAACATAGCAATCAACCGCTCCTTCTGCGACTAAACCGCTTTTCAAACTGCTCGAGCCAACCACCATAAATTTGCATGCCAAATTCTTCGCTAAAATTGACCGCACTTTTTCTTGTGAGGTAGTGGCGCCTACGGCGATTTTTAACGGTTTGGTCAGATCGATTTTTCTGGGTTGTAAGGTTTTTATTTCTTTGTCGCTTTGCTTGAATGCCCCAAAACCTTTCATGGCGTAATAGGTGATATTCAAAATAGGGAAGTGGATAACACCCAGAACAGGTTGATGGTTTTGCACGAGTGTAATCAACACCGAAAATTGATCCGTGCGATCAATAAATTGCTGTGTGCCATCAAGGGGATCGATTAACCAATAGGTTTGCCAAGTTTGGCGTTGTTCAAAAGGAATATTGCAGTTTTCCTCTGAAAGAACAGGGATATCGGGGAAAAGTGCGGTCAGTTTTTCGATTAAAAACTGGCTGACAAATAAATCCGCCTCTGTGACAGGGGTGTTATCCGATTTGGTTTGTATTGCCACATCCTGTTGGTAAAAACGAGCCAAATGTTTTCCCGCTTCATTGGCAAGCGAGCGGACTTGATCGAGAAGAGATTGAGATAATTGCATGTTTATTTCCTACTTTGATTTCGGTAATAACAAGGAGAGGAAAATTGTCGTATAGATTGCCAGGATGACAGAACCCTCTAAGACGAATAATACACGGTCAGTCAGATATTGGGTATTTTGTGCGATGAGGAGATTGCCGATACTCCAATAACAAAAAAGAATGATGAATGAAAAAAGAAAAATCTTATTCCACTGATGGCGTAGATAGCCCCGGTATTTAGCAAAGTAAGCGTTGATTATCGCCGGCACGGTGAGAGGCCAAAATGTCAGAAAGAAACCAAATAATGCAGCATCGAAGTTCCCTTCTTTGCAGTAGTCTATTCCAAAAACGACATAAGCAATAATGCTACCTATTAGCTGCGTAACCAATGGAAATATGATAATAGCCTTTAGATAAGGGGATTGCGTAGACACCTTAAACTCCTAGAAAAATAGGCTATCCGAGGACAGCCTATTTTAATCCATTATTTCGATTTCTTCGCACGTAATACACGAGAAACGAAAATAAAGATACCAAAGATAAATACGGCAAGACCGAGTAATTCGCCCATTTTATCCCAGTTTTCTAACGCTAAGGCTAATGGTGCTTCAGATCCGCCCGATGTGACAGATGCTGCGATAATGAAGGCTAAGATAACACCCATCAAGCTTTCACCCACAATTAAACCAGCAGCGAAAAGTGTGCCGAAACGTTCTGCTTTTTTCTCCACTTCCACATCGTTAGTGCGTTTTGCATAGTTTTTAATATGACGGGTGATAAACCATGCCATTACAGCACCGACAACAACCGGCATATTGATTGATGGTGGAAGGTAGATACCAATCCCCACCGCTAATACTGGTAGGGCAAAGCGGCTGTCGCTGGTTTTACGCATGAATGCATCCACAATGATCAACACAATACCTAAACCTACACCAGTTAAAATATAAGTCCATTCTAAATGGTTGGTGAAAATACCTTGTGAGATAGTGGTCATAAGAGTGGCTTGTGGCGCTGAAAGCGCTTGTGCAGGGTCCATATCTGGACGTGGTAATGCACCTGTGAAACCATAAGCGTGGTATAAAATTTCTAATACCGGTGCAATGACTAACGCACCAACGAAACAACCAATGATTAATGCAACCTGTTGTCTCCAAGGGGTCGCTTCAACTAAAAGACCGGTTTTTAAATCTTGTAAGTTATCGTTTGAAATGGTTGCTGTGGTTAAAACGATAGATGCCGTGAATAAGGTTAATGCCGTTAAGAATTTTTGACCGTCTGCCGTTTCAAATAAACCACTGCTTTTGCCAATTGTCACTAAAACAAGTGAAATCACGATAACAGAAATAATCCCGATACCAGAAATAGGGCTAGAAGATGAGCCTACAAGTCCTGCCATATAACCAGATGCTGCGGCAACGAAGAAGCCGATTAGCACCGCAAGAAGAGTACAAACCACGACTAATAACACAGCAAGCTCAGCAGAAATTGGCGCTGCTGCAATGAAGTGATATAAAGAAATCACGATTAACACGACTGTCGCCAATAAAATATAAATAATGGTTTTTGGCGATAAGTCGATATCAATACGATGTTCTGATTCAGCTTGTGAGCCTTTTAACATACGGAAAGAATGAACCATCCCTTCAATCATTGGTTTGAAAAGGATTAATAATGTCCAAATCGCCGCAATACCGATAGTACCTACACCGATAAAGCGAACTTTCGTTTTCCATTCAGCCATGGCATAACTAACAATAGAGGCATCCGTTGGCATATCGCCTGTTGCAGTGAAATAAGGTACTGCGACACCCCAAGCAAGGAATGTACCGAATAACATGGCAAGACCGCCCACGATACCAATTAAATAACCGGCACCCACTAAGGCAAGTGAGAAGCCCATTGGTAATTGGAAAATGGCTTTGCCGTTAGAGAACCATGCGCTCGCGCTATCAGACATGACACGTAATGCATTGGTTAAGAATGCAACGGTTCCTGCAAAAATACCACCATAAGCAATATCTTTCACGCCACTGTCGCTTTCACTGTTGTTACCCGCTTTTAAGATTTCAGCAGCAGCCACACCTTCAGGGTAAGGTAAATCGCTGTTTACTACCATTGCACGACGTAGTGGAATGGTAAATAGCACGCCTAAGGTACCACCAGCGGCACAAATAAGCACTGTTTGCCAGAATGGGAATTCTTGCCAGTAACCCATCATTAATAGGCCTGGAAGCACGAAAATAACGGAAGACAATGTCCCTGCTGATGAAGCTTGGGTTTGCACCATGTTATTTTCTAAGATACTGGAATCCTTAAAGAACTTTAAAACTGCCATAGAGATCACGGCAGCAGGAATAGAGGACGCAAACGTCATCCCCACTTTAAGACCCAAATAAACGTTAGATGCAGTGAAGATCACTGTAATTAACGCCCCAAGGAACATCCCCCGGAAGGTCAATTCTTTTAAATTATTATCAGACATAAATTTTCCTATATATATTTTTTGAAAAATGGCGATACATTCTCAAAAAAAGAATATTTATGCAAGTTTTCTTTAAATTTAATCGCTTGCTATTAGAAATTATTTAAATTTATTCAATTAAAGTTATCGTTTTTTTAAGTAATCGCGTAAAGAATAAAGTGCAGCAAGATTTCTGGCCTCATTAAATTCATTACTCTCCAAAAGTGTATCAAGTTGAGATAACGGATAACGGACTATTTCTAATGGTTCAGGCTCATCGCCTTCCAGTTTATTGGGGTGCAAATCTTCACCTAATAACACGTGCATTTTGTGACCCATGATTTGTGGATTGATTTTCATGGTACGTAAAAATGTCCATTTTTTTGCGCCGAAGCCAATTTCTTCCTGTAATTCTCGATTTGCACTTTGTTCGGGCGTTTCCCCCATATCCATTCCACCTTTTACAAAGCCTAGCTCATATTGTTCTGTTCCTACCGCGTATTCACGAACAAGAAGTAAATCTTCACCATCAATCGCAATCACCATCACGGAGTCTCGATTGAAAGGGCGGAAACGTTCATAAGTGCGGTTAATTCCATTGGAGAATTTGAGTTCGACAGCTTGAATTTCAAACAAACGGGATTTTGCCACGGTGGAAAGGGAGAGAATGTGTGGAAGTTGTTTTTTCATAATATTAGCCCTATTATCTTGTTATTGGCTCATCATACGCAAAGTGAGAGAAATAGGAAGAGTTATGGCTGAAAATAACGAAGTACGATTAGATAAATGGCTTTGGGCGGCGCGTTTTTATAAAACCCGTAGCATTGCGAAAGCGATGATTGAAGGCGGCAAAGTCCATTACAATGGTCAACGTGCAAAAGTGAGTAAAACTGTTGAAGTTGGTGCGATGATTAAACTTCGCCAAGGCAGTGATGAAAAGGAAATTGAAGTGATAGCGTTGAGTGACCAACGTCGTGGTGCCCCTGAGGCCCAACTGCTTTACCAAGAAACGCCACTGAGTGTGAAAAAACGCGAAGAAATGGCATGGGCAAGAAAAAATAATGCACTTTCGATGCCACATCCTGATCGTCGTCCAAACAAAAAAGAACGTCGAGATTTATTGAAATTTAAACACCAAGATGAGTTCTAGAAAACAAAAGTGCGGTCAAATTTGACCGCACTTTTTTTTGATTAATGGTTCTTGTGACTTGTACTGTATAAGATTTTATCGGTATAAGCCATCGCAATCGCTGAAATCAAGAAAGAAAAATGAATAATCACTTCCCACATGATTGTTTTTTCAGGGATTTTTGACGCATTCACAAAGGTTTGCAATAAGTGAATAGATGAAATGCTGATAATTGACATAGAAAGTTTAACTTTCAGTACAGTTGCATTCACATGGCTCATCCATTCAGGTTGATCGGGGTGGTTTTTCGTGCGCAGTTTTGAAACAAAAATCTCATAACCGCCTAATGTTACCATTACTAATAAGTTAGCAATCATTACCACATCAATGAGATTGAGTACGGCGAGCATAATGGTGTCTGCATCCATTTCATTGACATTGGTGATGAGATACCACAAGTTTTTCATAAACTTGTAGGCATAGATGCCTTGTACAACAATTAAACCTAAATAAATAGGCACTTGTAACCAACGACTTGCAAAAATCGTTTTGCTTAGAAAGTTAGTCTGCTCATTATATTTTGCACATGGATCCGTGATTTCTTTTTGTTCCGTAGCCATAAATTCCCCACAAATAAAATTAAAATAAAAAAAGTGGCAAGAAAATAGCCGCTTTTAAAGAAAAATTCAATAGATATGTTTTATTTTTCTTCACTCTCAGTGGTGAGAAGGGATAGGCGCGTTAAATCCACGTCATTATTGAGCAATTCAACGTTTGGCATGCTCTTGTTAGCCTTCGCTGACAAGTCTTTAAAGCGTTCCACTTTCCCCACTAAACCTTGTTGTCCCACAAGGGCGGTGACGGTGCTGTTGTATTGATTGCTCACAGTGGAAAGGGTGTTCCCCAGTTTGTTTAAACGTTCTGCCACCAAGCAAATCTGGTTGTAAATTTCACCTGCTTTTTCAGCGATTTCTTTCGCTTCGGCGTTGCCGCGTTCGATACGCCATAAATTCGCCACTGTGCGTAAAATTGGCATAAGGGTAGTATGCGAAACCATAATGACATTTTTCTCGTAACCATAATTAAACAGACTTGGGTCTAATTTTAAGGCTTCAATATAAGCGGGTTCCACTGCAATGAACATCAAGACAAAATTAGGGCTACGCATACCAATCAGATTGCTATAATCCTTGCGGTGCAAGTCATCAATGTGATTTTTTAGGGCTTTAATATGCTCCCTTAGTAAACGCTCACGTTCTAATTCATCCTCAGAATTGACCGCACTTTCGTAAGCATTCAATGACATTTTGCTATCAATGATGATGTTTTTCTCATCAGGCAGATTAAGCACAAAATCAGGATAGTTTCGACCGCCTTGTTCATCTTTAAAATGTGCTTGTGCACTGTAATGCACGTTTTCAATGAGTCCGGCCAGTTGAAGTGCGCGTTCAAGTTGCACTTCTCCCCAGTTGCCTAGGGTTTTCTTTTCCCCTTTTAGCGCAGAAGTTAAATTATTAGCCTCTTGTGACATATTTAAGCCAATTTCCAACACCTTTTTGATTTCCGCTTCTAAGCCTGCATTGCCTTTTACGGATTCTGAATGGATTTCATTCACTCGTTTTTGAAAGCCTTCGATTTGTTCACGGAAAGGCTTCAACAAGGTTTCCAATGCGGTTTGATTGGTTTGATTAAAGGATTGGCTTTTTTCTTCCAAAATGCGGTTGGCCAGATTTTGGAACTCTACGCCTAGCTGTTGTTTGGATTGCTCAATATGCTGTTGCTGTTCGGCAAAATGCTTTTCTTTTTCGGAAAGGGTAGTTTTCAACTCCGTTAATTCTTGTGAAAGTGCGGTCAATTTTTCCTGCGTTTTTTGCTGTTCTTGTTCTTTTCGTAGCAGATTTTCTTGCGCTTGTTGTAATTGACCTTGCAAGCTTTCAGCTTGTGCTGACGCGATCCCAAAGCGTTCTTTTAATGCGGTGATTTGACCGCCAATTTGATCGTGTCGGAGCTGCTCTTCATCCAATTCTTTTTCTAAATATTGGATTTTTTCATCACGTTCATTAAGACGAGTTTGTAAGCCTTCCGCATGAGTTTGTGCTTTAACAGCTTGCTGTTCTAGCTGATTTTTGACCACACTTAAGGAATCAAAACGCTCCGCTAATTGATTGTAATCTTCGATAGTTTTATTGAGATCGTGTTGTAATTCTTGGGTGTCTCGTTTGCTGCGGCTTAATAGAAAAAGCATCACAATGCTGATAAAAACCAGCATGGCAATGATAATTAAATATTGATTAGACGTGAGTTCTGACATAAATAGGCTCCTGGAAACGGAAAAATTTTAGCATATTCCCAGAAACTTTTTAAAAATTAAGATGGTTAATTAGATAAGAAAAGTGCGGTCAAAAATAACCGCACTTTGGGCGCTGATTAGTAGTTTGAGTTAATCAATACTTCTTCACCGTAGCCACCAAGGGTTGGCATTGGTTGGTAAGTGGAGTTAGCAGCACGCATTAAACGAATACCACGAATACCCGCTTCTTTTGCTGCTAGAATATCGTCATCACTGTCACCATAGTGAATACTCACTTTGTGGTCAATAATACCCGGTGTTTTGTTATATTTAGTTGGAAGTTTGCGACCGCCCATGAATTCTACAGGGTGCATATCTTTAATATTAAAGGCTTTTTGTAGCACTGGGGTCACACCATCTTTATCGCCCGCTGTACGACCTGTGATGAAATAAATTTGGTCACCACGTGCTTGGTGCATATTAATTAAATCCACCGCAATTTGTTTTGGAATGGAATATTGGTCACAACCTGCATTCACTTCATTCCAGAAATCTTGATTTTTTAAGTAATCATTTTTACCTGGTGAGTATTTTTCTTGGCCGTGGTAGAAACAAGGGCTACTGAAAAGTACAGTATCATCAATGTCGAAGCTCACATTAATTGGTGCTTTGCCTTCTAATTCTTTTTTCAACTGCTCAACAGAGATCCAGTGAATCGGTTTTTGCTCTGTCATTTCACGAGCATTCGTACCTTGTTCAGTGTAAGGTTCTTTGTTTGATGCAAAAGTAGAGGCTGCGCTTGCCGCTAAAATTGCAATGGCAGAAAGTTTAAGTAAATTTTTCATGTTTTCCTCATTAAGTAGTTTGTTTTATTTGTAACAAATCATATTCCTTTAAAATAAAGGTGTGAAATAATAGCAATCGTTTGCTATTTAAAAAAGTGATCTTTGTCACATTTTTTAAAACTGATTGTCTAATAAAGCATCAAAGAAAAATTTTCCCTTGAATTTGGTGGAATCGATCGCCATATAACGAGTAACTTTTCTTAAAAGAAGGATTAAAAGAATGACAACAATTGTAAGCGTACGTCGTAATGGCCAAGTGGTTGTTGGGGGCGATGGACAGGTTTCATTAGGCAACACAGTGATGAAAGGGAATGCCCGTAAAGTGCGCCGTTTATATAATGGCAAAGTTTTAGCCGGTTTCGCAGGTGGTACAGCCGATGCGTTCACCTTATTTGAATTATTTGAGCGTAAATTAGAAATGCATCAAGGACATTTGTTAAAAGCTGCGGTGGAATTAGCCAAAGATTGGCGAACCGATCGTGCGTTGCGCAAGTTAGAAGCGATGCTGATTGTGGCGGATGAAAAAGAAAGTTTAATCATTACCGGTATTGGTGATGTGGTGCAGCCAGAAGCCGATCAGATTTTAGCCATTGGTTCAGGCGGTAATTATGCATTATCGGCAGCCCGTGCGTTGGTAGAAAATACCGATTTATCAGCTCGTGAAATTGTAGAAAAATCTTTAAAAATTGCGGGTGATATTTGCGTGTTCACCAATACGAATTTCACTATCGAAGAATTACCGAATAAATAAGGAAAAATTATGTCTGAAATGACCCCTCGTGAAATTGTTTCCGAATTAGATCAACATATTATCGGCCAAAAAGAGGCGAAAAGAGCGGTTGCGATCGCGTTGCGTAACCGTTGGAGAAGAATGCAGTTGCAAGAGCCACTTCGCCATGAAGTTACCCCTAAAAATATTTTAATGATTGGACCAACAGGTGTGGGTAAAACCGAGATTGCGCGTCGTCTTGCAAAATTAGCCAATGCACCTTTCATTAAAGTGGAAGCAACCAAGTTCACCGAAGTGGGTTATGTGGGGAAAGAAGTAGATTCCATTATCCGTGATTTAACGGACAGTGCGATGAAATTAGTTCGCCAACAAGAAATTGCGAAAAATCGTGCGAAAGCAGAAGATGCGGCTGAAGATCGTATTTTAGATGCGTTGCTACCACCACCAAAAAATCAATGGGGTGAAGTGGAAAACCACGATACTAATAGCAGTACTCGCCAAGCGTTCCGTAAAAAATTACGTGAAGGTCAATTAGACGATAAAGAAATCGAAATTGATGTGTCGGCGGGCGTGTCAATGGGTGTGGAAATCATGGCACCTCCAGGTATGGAAGAAATGACCAATCAGTTACAATCCATGTTCCAAAGTTTAGGTTCGGATAAAACCAAAAAACGCAAAATGAAAATTAAGGATGCGTTAAAAACCTTAATTGATGATGAAGCAGCCAAATTGATCAATCCAGAGGAATTGAAACAAAAAGCTATCGATGCAGTTGAGCAAAACGGTATCGTGTTTATTGATGAGATCGATAAGATCTGTAAAAAAGGCGAATACAGTGGTGCCGATGTCTCTCGTGAAGGCGTGCAACGAGACTTATTGCCATTAGTGGAAGGTTCGACGGTTAATACTAAACACGGTATGGTGAAAACTGATCATATTCTCTTTATTGCTTCAGGGGCATTCCAAGTGGCGCGTCCATCAGATTTAATCCCTGAGTTGCAAGGTCGTTTGCCGATTCGTGTTGAATTGTCTGCATTAACGGCAGAAGACTTTGAGCGTATTCTAACTGAGCCAAATGCGTCTTTAACAGAGCAATATAAAGCGCTTATGGCGACAGAAGGCGTGAGCATTGAGTTTACACAAGATGCAATCAAGAAAATTGCCGAAGCCGCTTTCCGTGTGAATGAGAAAACGGAGAATATCGGTGCAAGACGTTTACATACCGTTATGGAACGTTTAATGGATAAAATCTCATTTGATGCGAGTGAAATGGATGGTCAAACCGTGAATATCGATGCCGCTTATGTGATTGATGCTTTAGGCGAAGTGATTGAAAATGAAGATTTAAGTCGATTCATTCTGTAATGAAAGTTTAGATAAAGAAAAAGTGCGGTTATTTTTAACCGCACTTTTTTTGTCTCTAGTTTTATCTCTAGATTAAGATTAGTGACCGCCGCAACCACAGCCGCCATGACCGTGTCCGTGATCATGATCGTGTTTATGACCACCGCCACAGCAACCGCCGTGTCCATGATCGTGATCATGGTGGTGATGACCATGACCACCGCAACCACAACCATGACCATCTTCATCATCGTGATGATGGTGGTGATCGTGTGCACCATGTACGTGACCGTGAGCAATTTCTTCTAGTGTTGCTTCACGAGTACCAACAACTTCAACAGTGAAGTGTAATTCTTGACCCGCTAACATATGGTTACCATCAACCACTACTTCATCGCCATCCACTTCCGTGATCACAACAGGAACAGGGCCGATATCCGTGTCAGCTAAGAAACGCATACCAACAACTACTTCATCAACGCCTTGGAATACTTCTTTTGGTACACGTTGAACCATGTTTTCATTGTATTCGCCGTAGCCTTCTTCTGGTTGAACACGAACTTCAAATTTGTCGCCAACTTCTTTACCTTCTAAGGCATTTTCAAGACCAATGATTAAGTTATTGTGGCCTTGTAAATATTCTAATGGTTGATTTGCTGGTGCTTCATCAACTAATACACCGTCTTGAGTACGTACTTGGTAAGCGATACTCACAACCGTATTTTTTGCTACTTTCATATTGTTTTCCTTATTAAAAAAATCGTCATTCATTGTATAGAAAATTATTCTTTAAGCAATGCAATTCGCGCATTCACACTGACTTTAATTTTCTCTTTGCCACTTTGAGTGTAAGTTTCATCTTTTTCATCCGAGTAAGAGAAACTTTTTGCCATCATTGCCCCTGCGGCATAAGGGCGGAAATCATTCGCTGAATCATTGGCAGAAGACACGTCAAGGCTTTGTGTGTGATAACCTTTCATCTGCAAAGATTCTTGAATTAAGAGGGCTTTATCTTTAACTTTCGCTAAAGCTTCTTTGGTTAATTCTTTTTCTAAGCTATTTAATTTCTCACGTGAAACAGACGCGCTTACGCGATCAATGGCTAATACGCCATCTAATTCATGTACTAATGTTGATAACACTTGAGAATCTTTACTTTCTAAGGTTAATTCTGCACGCGCAATCCAGCCTTGTTGTTTGCCTTTATTATCATAGCGAATCCAGGTATTACGAGAATTATCTTTAATTTCAACCGCACTTTGTGCTTTTGCCAATTCAATGGCTTTATTCATTTTTTCTGCCATAATTTTATTGAGTGCGGATAAATCATTGCCTTCCGCTTGGTAAAAAAGGGAGACTTGCAATAAATCACGTTCTACCTCTCTTTCAGCTTCAACACTAAAGCTGACATCAGTTGGCTGATGAGATACAGGTTCTGCAGCAAAAGAAGCGATAGGCAAGGCAAGTAATGCTAAAGAAAGCGCTTTGAGTTTCATTGTTTCATTCCTATTTGGGTAAGGTAAAAATTAAGGGCGGTTTAACACGCCCTTTGTTATTATTAATGTAAACGTTCGTTGTCGTCTTCGACATCTTCATCGTCAAAAAATTCGCCGTCATCGCCGTATTCATCGTCCTCTGCATTCGGATCTTCAAAATACGTGCCCCAGCCATCATAAATGCCTTTGTATTTTTCGACTAATGGTAAAATTTCTTTTTGTTGTGCATCGATAATTTCAGGTTTTAATTCCACTTCACTGATGATGTCAAAACAGAAAATGACCTTTCCATTTTCATCTTCGAATTCTTCAGCTTCTGACACTTCATAGCCTGCTTTGAACGCATCTACGGCAATTTTTTCTAAGGTATCAAAATCATAATGGGCGATGTGATGTTCGATAATATAAAGGGCATCCGGATCGCTGCCGTCATTTAATAAATCCGTAATGATTTCGCGGGTTTCTTCTTGAAGTTCGTTAAAGTTTGTCATAAGGCATTCCTTTTGTCAGAAAAAGTGCGGTCATTGTAGGGGATAAAGATGAAAATGTCGCTAAAAATTTATTCTCATTTCAGTTTGCCTTGAGGGGGCGGAAAGGTTAAAATTCTGCGCGAATAAATTGTGCTTAACATGCCCAGCTGCTCACGCTATTTATTACAGCGAAAAAAGTTGGGCTTTCTTATTTTAGAACGAAAAAAAATGGTCAAACATCTCCCTTATTTCACCTTAAAAACACCGCCAAAAACAACCGCACTTTTAAAGCAAGTGTTTGCTGATTTTATTGTAAAAGAAGATCTGGGCTATGAAATGTCAGGCGAAGGCGAATTTGTGGCAGTAAAAATCCGTAAAACGGATTGTAATACGTTGTTTGTGGGCGAAAAACTTGCCAAGTTTGCAGGTATTTCTGATCGAAATATGGGGTATGCAGGTTTGAAAGATCGTCATGGCATCACAGAACAATGGTTTTGTTTGCAAATGCCAGGTAAGGAAACGCCTGATTTTAGTCAATTTCAATTGGAAGGTGTCGAGATTTTAGAAGTCACTCGCCACAATCGCAAAATTCGCACGGGCAGTCTTCAAGGGAATGCTTTTGAGATTTTATTGCGTGGTGCAAAAGAAAGTGACGAATTAAATGAGCGCTTAAATTTTGTGGCGAAATACGGTTTTCCTAACTATTTCACCGAACAACGTTTTGGGCGTGATGGGCATAACCTAACTCAAGCGATTCGTTGGGCTAAAGGGGAGATTAAGGTCAAAGATCGTAAAAAACGCAGTTTTTACCTTTCAGCTGCTCGCAGCGAAATTTTTAATTTAGTTGTAGCAGAACGAATTGAACAAAATGTGGCAGATCAGGTTCTAAGAGACGATATTGTGCAATTAAACGGATCGCACAGTTGGTTTAAGGCTGATGAAAATGAAGATTTAGTGGTCTTACAGCAACGTTTGAACGAACAAGATATTTTGCTCACTGCGCCTTTAATTGGCGAAGAAAATTTATCTGCAAGTGCGGTCGAAAATAAAGTCGTTTTGGAACATCAGATTTTCCAAGAATTAATGAAACAAGAAAGAATGAAAGCCGCTCGTCGCCCTTTATTGATGCAGGCAAAAGATTTCCACTGGACGTTTGTTGAAGAAGGATTGAAGCTCTCATTTTATTTGCCGGCAGGGAGTTATGCCACTGCATTGGTGCGAGAGTTAGTGAATATTAAGGAAGAAGAATAATGCGAATTTTAGTCAGCAATGATGACGGTTTTCACGCCGAAGGGATTCAAGTTTTAGCAAAAGAATTACGAAAAATTGCCGATGTGGTGATCGTTGCGCCCGATCGTAATCGTAGCGCGGCATCAAGTTCATTAACGCTTGTTGAGCCGCTTCGCCCTCGTCATTTAGACAGTGGTGATTATTGCGTGAATGGCACACCGGCTGATTGTGTGCATTTGGCACTAAACGGTTTTTTATCTGGACAAGTGGATCTTGTCGTATCAGGTATTAACGCGGGTTGCAATATGGGGGATGATACGATTTATTCAGGTACTTTGGCTGCAGCATTGGAAGGCCGACATTTAGGGTTGCCAGCTATTGCGGTATCTTTAGATGGTCGTTTGCATTATGAAACAGCGGCTCGTGTAGTGTGTGATTTAATTCCGAAATTACATCCTCAATTATTGAATAAACGCGAAGTGATCAATATCAATGTGCCAGATTTGCCTTACGAAGAGCTTAAAGGCATCAAAGTCTGTCATTTAGGTTATCGCTCATCCGCTGCAGAAGTGATTAAACAAGAAGATCCTCGTGGCGAAAATATTTATTGGATTGGCCCGTCAGGCTTGCCAGAATATGATGGTGAAGGTACAGATTTTCATGCGGTAAAAAATGGTTATGTTGCCATTACGCCAATTCAAGCGGATCTTACGGCTCATCAGTCAATTGCTGCTTTACAAGATTGGCTGGAAAGTGAATAATGTGCCGTTTTGAAACGAATTTTCCCTATTGAAGCAATAAAGGATAAGTGAATGAATATTTTTGGTGCGATGTATGATAAAACAATGCAATGGTCAAAACATCGCTTTGCCGTGTTTTGGTTATCCTTTGTAAGTTTTATTGAGGCTATTTTTTTCCCTGTTCCACCAGATGTGATGTTGATTCCGATGTCAATGTCAAAACCGAAAAGTGCATTTCGTTTTGCACTTTATACCACGATTGCTTCGGTTGTCGGTGGAATGATTGGTTATGCTATCGGCTATTATGCTTTTGATTGGGTTCAAGGTTATATTCAGCAATGGGGTTACCAAGCCGCTTGGGAACAAGCTATGGCGTGGTTTAAAGAATGGGGCATTTTAGTGGTCTTTGTTGCCGGTTTTAGCCCGATTCCTTATAAAGTTTTCACCATTTGCGCAGGCGTGATGCAAATGGCGTTTATCCCCTTTGTGATAACCGCATTTGTATCGCGTTTTGCTCGTTTTATTTTAGTCGCAAAACTGGCTGCATGGGGCGGAGAGAAATTCGCCGCGAAATTACGTAAATCCATTGAAATCATTGGTTGGAGTGTGGTTGCTCTGGCTGTGATTGCTTATCTTATTTTAAAATAACAGGATGACCTTTTTTATGAATAAATTACTCTTAATTATCTCGAGTGCATTGCTGATCTCAGCTTGTACAGGAGAACCACAAAAACAAGATCCCGATGCATTACCTAATGGTATTATGCAACCCGTAGAGGGAACGGGAGCGGTTGCCGGTGGTAGCTTTATGCCGGAAATTGAAAAGAACTCGATGCCAAATCAAATGAAATAAATTTAATGTTAAAGGAAGAATAAATGAAAAAATCGTTTTTATTGCTCCCTGTGAGTATCGCTATTTTAACGGCGTGTAGTTCAAATAGCCCTGCGCCAATTGAAAATGTAGATGGCACACTTTCTCCGGGTGTAATGCAGCCTGTTGATAATAATTCGAGCGGTACATGGCAGCCAGAAATCCAACAAAATACGATGCCAAATACCATGGGCAATAGCGTGCCAACGGGAACTCAAACACCACAACCAAGTTTCCAACCAACTTATCAACCGGTTCAACAACCTGCTGCAGCACAGCCTAAACCAACGCCAGCTCCAGCACCGGTTCAACCACAGACTAAAACAGTAACCAAAACGGTTTCTGATTGCACCAGCTCTGGCGCAATCAATGTGCCGCGTAATCCAAATACCAATGCGCCGGATTACAGCCAAATTCAAAAAGGTTCATACAAAGGAAATACCTATAAAGTAAACAAAGGCGATACCATGTTCTTAATCGCTTACTTGACAGGTATGGACGTGAAAGATTTGGCAAGCATGAATAATATGAAAGAGCCTTATAGTTTAAGTGTGGGCCAAACGTTAAAAATTTCTAATTGTTCAACTAAAACAGTTACTACGACTGTACCAGTGAAAACGACAGCACCAGCTGCACCGGCAGCCCCTGCTGAGCCAGAAGTGACTTATACACCAGGTGCAAACGGTACGCAAATTGGTTCTGATGGTACGGTAATTGGTCCAATTAAATCAGGTGTTGCAACAGGTGGTACATCAACACCAGCGTTTACCAACAATACACCGAGCACACCGGTGACAACGACAACTCAAGTGGAAACCACAAACAATACGCCTGTTAATGCAAACGTTGTAGCACCAGTGGCATCGAATGTGGCATGGCAATGGCCAACCCAAGGTAACGTGATCCAAGGTTTCTCTAACTCGGATGGTGGTAACAAAGGGATTGATATCAGTGGTTCTCGCGGACAAGCGGTTAAAGCGGCGGCTAGCGGTCGTGTTGTTTATGCGGGTAACGCATTACGTGGCTACGGTAACTTAATCATCATCAAACATAATGATGATTTCTTAAGTGCTTATGCACACAACGACAAGATCCTCGTGAGCGATCAACAAGAAGTGAAAGCGGGTCAAGAGATTGCGAAAATGGGTAGCACAGGAACCAATGCTGTGAAACTTCACTTCGAGATCCGTTATAAAGGTAAATCTGTCGATCCAGTTAGATACCTACCGAGAAGATAATCTTTTCTCAGAAAAAAGTGCGGTTAAAAATGACCGCACTTTTTGTTATACTCTCACCAATTTTTTCTCAATGCTTAGAATCTAAGGTTAATTCAATGCGTACAAGTCAATATTTATTCTCAACATTAAAAGAAACCCCAGCTGAAGCGGCCATTGTGAGCCATCAATTGATGCTTCGCGCAGGGATGATTCGTCCTCTTGCCTCAGGTCTTTATAACTGGATGCCAACCGGCTGGCGCGTGCTCCGTAAAGTAGAAAAAATCATCCGTGAAGAAATGGATAAAAGCGGCGCACTTGAAATCAAAATGCCAGTCGTGCAACCAGCAGAATTATGGGAAGAATCAGGTCGTTGGGAACAATATGGCCCAGAATTACTTCGTTTTGAAGATCGTGGTAATCGTAACTTTGTATTAGGTCCAACACATGAAGAAGTGATTACGGATTTAGTTCGCCGCGAAGTGTCATCATACAGACAACTTCCGATCAATTTATACCAAATTCAAACCAAATTCCGTGATGAAGTACGTCCTCGTTTTGGTGTCATGCGTTCACGTGAATTTATTATGAAAGATGCGTATTCTTTCCATGCTGATCACGCGAGCTTGCAACAAACTTATGATGTGATGTACCAAACGTATAGTAATATTTTTAATCGCTTAGGTTTAGATTTCCGTGCAGTACAAGCGGATACCGGTTCTATCGGAGGGAGCGCCTCACATGAATTCCAAGTGTTAGCAAACAGCGGTGAAGATGATGTGATTTTCTCTACGGAATCAGATTACGCAGCAAACATTGAGTTAGCAGAAGCGGTGGCGATTGGTGAACGCGCCGCGCCAACGAAAGCAATGGAATTAGTTGATACGCCAAATGCAAAAACAATTGCTGAGTTGGTGGAACAATTCAATTTGCCAATTGAGAAAACAGTTAAAACCTTAATCGTAAAAGGGGCAAGCGAAGAGCAACCGTTAGTGGCATTAGTCATTCGTGGTGACCATGAATTAAATGAAATTAAAGCAGAAAAATTATCTGAAGTGGCTTCACCATTTGAGTTTGCGGATGAAGCTGTTATCAAAGCTAAAATTGGTGCGGGTGTCGGTTCATTAGGCCCTGTTAATCTCAATATTCCTGTGATTGTTGACCGTTCAGTGGCGTTAGTGTCTGATTTCAGCGCGGGTGCAAATATTGATGGTAAACATTACTTCAATATCAACTGGGAACGTGATGTAGCGTTACCAAAAGTAGCGGATATTCGTAACGTGGTTGAAGGTGATCCAAGCCCAGATGGTAAAGGTACTTTGTTGATTAAACGAGGTATCGAAGTCGGTCATATCTTCCAATTAGGAAAAAAATACTCAGAAGCCATGAATGCGACTGTTCAAGGTGAAGATGGTCGTCCAATGGTCGTAACCATGGGATGTTACGGTATTGGTGTAACACGTGTGGTCGCGGCAGCGATTGAACAGCATTTTGATGATCGCGGTATTGTGTGGCCAACAGATGAAATTGCACCATTTACCGTAGCTGTTGTGCCAATGAATATGCATAAATCTGAAAGCGTTCAAGAATATGCCGAAGAATTGTACCGCACTTTACAAGCACAAGGCGTAGAAGTGATCTTTGATGACCGTAAAGAGCGTCCAGGTGTGATGTTTGCCGATATGGAACTTATCGGCGTGCCACACATGGTGGTGATTGGTGAGAAAAATCTCACAAACGGCGAAATCGAATATAAAAATCGCCGTACCGGTGAAAAACAAATGATTGCAAAAGATCAGTTGTTAGATTTCTTAAAAGGACAAATTAAAGCTTAATTAAGTCTTTGATGATTAAAAAGGAGATTGAGGCATCCACTTCAATCTCCTTTTTTATTATTGATTAGTAATTGCTTGAGGTATTACCAGAAGTACCAGTTACAATGGCAATCCCTGCGCTTGCACCAATTCGTGTCGCACCTGCTTCAATCATTGCTAGTGCGGTTTGAGTATCACGAATACCGCCAGAGGCTTTCACGCCAATGTTGCCTACCGTTTTCTTCATTAAAGCGACATCTTCTACGGTTGCACCGCCTTTATTGAAACCGGTTGAGGTTTTAACGAATGCCACACCTAACGCTTTACAGATTTCACAGGCTTTCACAATTTCTTCTTTGGTGAGTAAGCAGGTTTCCAAAATCACTTTAAGTGGCACGCCATGACAAGCGGTTAATACAGCTTGAATGTCGTCTTTTACGGCATCCCATTTATTGGATTTAATCAAGCCGACATTAATTACCATATCGATTTCACCTGCCCCTGCGTTGATCGCTTCTTGGGTTTCAAAAGCTTTGACGGAAGATAAGTTAGCGCCAAGTGGGAAACCAACAACGGTACAAATTTTGACGTTTGAGCCAGCGAGTTTTTCTTTGGCTAAAGGAATATAGCCTGAATTAATGCAGACTGAATAAAAGCCGTATTGAATGGCTTCATCGCAGAGCTTAAGAATATCCTGTTCTGTTTTTTCTGCAGTAAGGGCAGTGTGATCAATATACTGTGCTAATTGTTTACTATCCATATTTTTTCTCCTTATAAAATGATGTGATTATCATAACAAAATCTCTGCAATTTTGACCGCACTTTTCTGATCGATTACAATCCATTTATCCTAGATCATGAAATTTTATTGTGAAACTTAAAACATTATTAAAAAATGCGATTTCGCTCCTGCTAACGTTGATTGTCGTAAGCAGTATTCTCGATTTTATTCGTAAACCTAATATTCCGCCTGAAATCAATGCGACGGCACTTTATGATTTACAGGGGAATGCCTTCTTTTTACCCCAATTAGATCAAGCTAAGCCGACGATCATTTATTTCTGGGGAAGTTGGTGCGGTTATTGTCGTTATACTTCTCCAGCGATTAATTCACTTTCAGAAGAAGGCTATCCGGTAATCTCTGTCGCGCTACGTTCAGGAACAAATAAGGACGTGGAGGATTATTTACAAACCCATCGCTATCAGTTTACAACGGTGAATGATCCTCAAGGCAAGATTGCGGATCAATGGCAGGTGAATGTGACACCGACGATTATTATTTTAAACAAAGGAAAAATGGATTTAGCCACAACGGGTTGGACAAGTTACTGGGGCTTAAAAGTGCGGTTGTTTTTCACAGAGTTTTTTGGCTAAGCGGCACAAAATCTATTACAATACACAGACTTATTTTAAAGAGGACAGAATTATGATTATCGTAACAGGTGGCGCCGGCTTTATCGGCAGTAATATCGTTAAAGCATTAAACGATATGGGACGCAAAGATATTTTAGTGGTGGATAACTTAAAAGACGGGACTAAATTCATTAACTTAGTGGATCTTGATATCGCAGATTACTGCGATAAAGAAGACTTCATTGCGTCAATTATTGCAGGTGATGATTTAGGTGAGATCGATGCGGTATTCCATGAAGGCGCTTGCTCGGCGACTACTGAATGGGACGGTAAATACATCATGCATAATAACTACGAATATTCAAAAGAGTTATTGCATTACTGCTTAGATCGTCAAATTCCGTTCTTGTATGCATCAAGTGCGGCGACTTATGGCGACAAAACTGAATTCCGTGAAGAGCGTGAATTTGAAGGCCCATTGAATGTGTACGGTTATTCTAAATTCTTATTCGACCAATATGTGCGAGCGATTTTACCTGAAGCAAAATCACCAGTATGTGGTTTCCGTTATTTTAACGTGTATGGTCCGCGTGAAGGCCACAAAGGTTCAATGGCAAGCGTGGCATTCCACTTAAATAACCAAATCCTGAAAGGCGAAAATCCAAAATTATTTGCAGGTAGTGAACACTTCCGCCGTGATTTCGTTTATGTAGGCGATGTGGCACAAGTCAACATTTGGTGCTGGCAAAATGGCATTTCAGGTATCTTCAACTGTGGTACCGGCAATGCAGAATCTTTTGCGGAAGTGGCAAAAGCGGTGATTAAATTCCACGGAAAAGGCGTAGTGGAAACCATTCCATTCCCAGAGCATTTGAAATCTCGCTATCAAGAATATACGCAAGCGGATTTAACGAAACTTCGCGCAACTGGCTATGACAAACCATTTAAAACCGTAGCGGAAGGTGTGGCTGAGTACATGGCGTGGTTAAATAAATAAAAATATTGAACAAATAATGTCGTTCAATACTAGAAAATGAATAAAGTGCGGTTAAAATTAGTCTTATTTTTAGCCGCACTTTTGTTATAAGGTCAAGCATGAATATTTTAATTATCGGCCCGTCTTGGGTCGGCGATATGATGATGTCGCACAGTTTGTATCAACAACTCAAACTGCAATATCCCAATTGCCAAATTGATGTGATGGCACCGAATTGGTGTAAACCGCTTTTAGCCCGTATGCCAGAAGTGCGCCATGCCATTGAAATGCCGCTTGGACACGGCAAGTTTGCCTTGTGTGAACGTTATCGTTTAGGTAAGGCTTTGCGCAATCAATATGATATGGCGATTGTGTTACCAAATTCCTTGAAGTCAGCTTTTATTCCTGCTTTTGCAAAAATTGCTGTGCGTCGTGGTTGGAAAGGGGAAAGCCGTTATTTCTTACTTAATGATTTACGCAATAACAAACGTGATTACCCAATGATGGTGCAACGTTATGTGGCGTTAGCTTTTGAGCAAAATGCAGTACCGAAAGCGGCAGATATTTCTGTTCTAAAACCTTATTTAGCCGTTGATCCAACGCAACAAACAGAAACCTTAAAAAACTTTGAAAAACAGACCGCACTTTTAGGCGAACGTCCGATTATCGGTTTCTGCCCAGGTGCAGAATTTGGTCCAGCTAAACGTTGGCCGCATTATCATTATGCTAAATTGGCTGAAATGCTAATTGAAAAAGGCTATGCGGTAGAATTATTTGGTTCACCAAAAGATGTGGAGGCAGGAGAGCAAATCCGCAATGCGTTGCCAGCCGAGCTACAACCGTTTTGTTTGAATTTGGCAGGGCAAACGAATCTTAATCAAGCTGTGGATCTAATCGCTAACTGCACAGCAGTGGTGAGCAATGATAGCGGCTTAATGCATATTGCCGCTGCAACAGATCGTCCATTGGTCGCGCTTTACGGCCCAACGAGCCCAACTTATACGCCACCATTATCTGATAAAGCGGTGATTATTCGTTTAATTGAAGGCGATTTAATTAAAGTGCGTAAAAGCACAGATAGCTCGGAAGGGTATCATCAAAGTTTGATTGATATTACACCAGAAATGGCATTAGAAAAATTAGAGACATTATTAGCAAAATGAACCCTCTTCGCATACACTTACAATTAATCGGAATGGCTATTTTATGGGGCGCATCTTGGCCTTGGGGGCGAGTGGTTGCCCAAGCTATGCCGACATTTGTTGCCTCCAGTTTGCGATTTTTCTTTGCGATTATTCCGCTCATGATTTGGTTATATGCGGCAAATCGCTTTAAATATGCGAAACAACTAAGAGCAAACCAATGGATAGGTTTGTTTGTGACTGCCTTTTTCGGTGTTTTTGCCTATTCCACGTTTTTTATCTGGGGACTGAAATATCTTCCGGCAGGGCAAGCTGCCGTGATTGTAGCAACAAACCCAGTTTTCACGACGTTTTTGGCAATTTTTTTATTTAAAGAAAAATGGAATCGATGGGTAATACTCGGAATGATTATTGCCATGAGTGGATCGCTATTGGCTCTCACAAAAGGGAATTTTTTACAGATGATGGATTCCTTTGGCTTTGGGCAAATATTATTAATTGGGGCGCTAATTTGTTGGGTCGTTTATACCTTACTGGCGAGAAAAGTACTCGCAGGTATTGATTCACTCACCGCAACCACCTTATCTTCTATTTTTGGTTTTTTATTGTTATTTATGAGCGCATTATGCGTGGAAAGTGCAGCCGATTGGCTTACGGTACTGAATTTATCTCAAGGTGAGTGGATAAGTTTGCTTGGCCTCGCATTTGGAGCAACAGTATTAGCCTATGCCTGGTATTTTGATGGGGTGAAATACTTAGGGGCAGGTAATGCCTCAGCTTATATCATACTTGTGCCGATTTTAGGGATTTTATTCTCAGCTGTTTGGTTGAATGAACAAGTGGATTCATCCTTAATTATTGGTGGTATTTTAGCTGTGTCAGGTCTCGGTATTATGCACTGGGGAAGAAGGTTAATTAAATGAAAGTATGCGTGATCAAAACGTCTTCTATGGGCGATGTAATCCATACTTTGCCAGCATTGACTGATGCGCAGCATGCTATTCCTAATCTCTCCATTGATTGGGTGGTAGAAGAGAATTTTGCCGAAATTCCACATTGGCATTCTGCCGTGAAGCAAATCATTCCAATTGCCTTAAGACGTTGGCGAAAATCGCCTTTTTCGACTCAGACCAAAAACGAGTGGAAATCTTACCGCGCGTTATTACAAGCCAAGCAATATGATGCCGTGATTGACGCACAAGGGCTTTTTAAGAGTGCTTTTTTTGTAACACGCTTAGCTAATGGCATTAAACATGGCTATGATTGCAAAAGTATCCGTGAACCGATTGCTTCATTTTTCTACGATAAAAAATACACTATTTCCTATCAACAACATGCGGTAGAACGTATTCGTCAACTTTTTGCGCAAGCCTTATCTTATCCATTACCGAAAGAAAAAGGGGATTATGGTATTGCTCGTCATTTTATTTCTGCAGATTCTATCGAACCTTATGTGATCTTTTTTCATTCTACGACAAGAGATGAAAAGCATTGGCCAGAACAAGAATGGCGAAATTTAATTGAAAAACTGACCACGCTTTCTGTTCAAGTCCGTTTACCTTGGGGAAATGAAAAAGAAAAGGCAAGAGCAGAGCGATTAGCCGCAGGTTTATCTCATGTAGTCGTTTTGCCTAAGCTTTCATTGAATGAATTGGCTGGACAAATTGCCAATGCGAAAGCCGTGGTATCGGTAGATACAGGGCTTGCCCACTTAACTGCTGCGCTGGATAAACCGAATATTACACTTTATGGCGCAACAGATCCGACCTTAATTGGCTGTTATGGTAAAAATCAGCATTATTTAACGGCAAATTCAATGGAAAATATTACTTCAGACCAAGTGTTTTCTACGCTAAATTTATTAATTAAATAGGTGATAAAGTAATCAAATATGTATTTATCTTGATTGATTTTAGTCAAAATATTGCCTATTTTCTGATAGTTGGCAAAATTTAGGGTTGACCATTTAAGTTGTAGTGTATAAACTGCAAAAAGTTCAATTTTTTAATAAACTTCATTAAATAATAGGGAAAGCGTTATGAAAAAAACACTTCTTGCTTTATCTGTAGCTGCATTAGCAGCAGGTTCTGCACAAGCTTATAATTTCCACATTGACCAAACTGGTACTGATGTTGATTTTTACGGTTCTTTACGTGTTAAATGGGAAAGCACCTCTAACAAAACTAACTATGTAAATGGTGATGTAACTAAAGAACACATCAATCACGCAGTTGATAACAACGGTTCACGTTTTGGTTTCAAATTAAAACAAAGCTTAGGTGGTGATTTCTACGCTTTAGGCCGTGCTGAATGGCGTATGCGTGGTGAAGCACCTTCACAACATGATTTTGACCATGTTTATACTCACCAACTTTATGCTGGTTTTGGCCACAAACAATTCGGTGAATTAACTTACGGTAACATGGTAACTATCACTGATGAAGTAAAACAAAGTGATTTAGCAAATACTTACAGCTTGACTGATGGTTTATTAGAGACTTCAGCTCGTCGTGTAACACAATATGTTTATAATGGTGACTACGGTTCAAATAAAGTGAAATTTGGTGCGTACTACGGCGGTTCAAGCAAACGTAACATCAAAAACG
The DNA here is from genome assembly GCF_001838635.1 of Haemophilus sp. HMSC71H05. Lineage (NCBI taxonomy): Bacteria > Pseudomonadati > Pseudomonadota > Gammaproteobacteria > Pasteurellales > Pasteurellaceae > Haemophilus > Haemophilus sp. HMSC71H05. Next base: position 51,148 of record NZ_KV838019.1, on the reverse strand, counting down.
TAGATTTAAAAAATAATCGTAAAAACACTTGGGGTACAGGTCTTATCTTCAATCATGAAATTGATAGTATCCAAAATGTAACTGTCGCAGCAGGTTTCACTCGTGAAATTTCTGAAAATGCGAACAAAACAGCATACTACAGCAATGCTTATGCTTTAGGCTTAGCGTATAACTTTGTTCACACTACTTATGGTTTAGACTTAGCTCACAAAGATACTAAAAATAAAGATGGTGCAGGTAACAAAGTGAAAAATAATGAAGTAACTGCAGTGATTCGCCAAGGTTTAAATGAAGATTGGAATGTATATGCAATGTATTCTTACAAAACTGAGAAAACTTTACCTGTAGGTTCTGCATATTCAAAAGCGACTGATCGCCAGTTCTTAGTGGGTACTGAATACTATGTGTATAATCAAGGTTCGTTAAAAGTGAAACCATTCATTGAATGGCAAGCAACTCGTACTAAATACGAGAATACCTTTGATAAAGACTCTGGTAAACAACTTGATCGTAGCCGTGATTTCAAAACTGTTATCGGTTTACGTGCATACTGGTAATTTATCAGTTTAATCTTATAAAGCGAGCGGATAGTGAGAGCTATCCGCTTTTCTTTTTGGCTTGTAATTTTGATTTTCACCCCCATAATATTGCTCAGGCACAAAGTGCGGTAACAAAACGACATCTTTTTTGAACGTTTAAGATTTATTCACAAAATTGACCGCACTTTTTACTCAAAGAATAAATAGGAACAAATAATGAATTACACTCAAGACAATGACAAACTTTACCGTTACCTTTTCCAAAACCGTGCCGTGCGTGGTGAATGGGTACGATTAAACCAAACTTTTACTGATACGTTGAACACTCATCATTATCCAAAAGCAGTACAAAACTTACTGGGTGAGATGATGGTGGCAACGAATTTGTTGACCGCCACATTAAAATTTAATGGCAATATTACAGTTCAAATTCAAGGTGATGGTCCATTAAAATTAGCCTTAGTTAATGGCAATGATCAGCAACAGATCCGTGCATTAGCACGTGTGCAAGGTGATATTCAAGACGGCATGAGCCTACATGATATGATTGGCAAAGGCGTATTAGTGATTACGATTGCTCCAACTGAAGGTGAACGTTATCAAGGCGTTATCGGTTTAGATAAACCAACGATTACGGAATGTTTAGAAGACTATTTTGTGCGTTCAGAGCAATTACAAACCCAACTTATTATTCGCACGGGTGAATATGACGGTAAAGCTGTTGCCGCTGGAATGTTGCTACAGATTATGCCAGATGGCCAAGGTACGCCAGAAGATTTTGAACATTTAACGACCTTAGCTGCAACCGTAAAAGATGAGGAGTTATTTGGATTACCTGCAGAAGAATTGCTTTATCGTTTATACCACGAAGAAGTAGTGGAAGTTTTTGAACCTCAAGCCGTTTCTTTCTTCTGTGGTTGCTCACCTGAGCGTTCTGGGGCAGCATTATTACTGATTCCAGAAGCTGAAATAGAGGAAATTTTAGAAGAGCATAAAGGCAGCATTGATATGCAGTGTGAATGTTGTGGTACGCATTACTTCTTCAATAAAGAAGCGATTGATAAACTTAAACAAGCCCAATAAGAAAAATCCCCGTTCATGATAATGGGGATTTTTTTATGCTCTTTTATTGTTGAACTTGTTCTAAACAATGTTTGATAGCGTCCGGAATTGAGCCACCATGATTTTTATTGGGAATAGAAATAAATTCCACGGAATTACCCTGTTTTTCCAATATTTCCGCCAGTTGATGCGCATTGATTGTTCGCATTTGTTTCCGTTGATTAATACGCTGTAATTGTTCTTCAGTCATATTTGGATCCTGTTCAGGATGCTCTTCATAATAGCCTAATGTAATCAGAATATGTGATGGTTTTGGGCTAATCCATGGTTCATTTTGAGGTAGAAATGAGCCATTCCCCCACCAAAGAGAAGGGCTTGCCAAGGTGTAATATTGAAATAAATCCGGTTGATGGAAGAGTACGTACAATCCAAATAATCCACCAAAAGAATGGCCAAAGAAATATTGTTTTTCCTTATTAATATCGAAATGCTGTTCAATATAAGGCTTTACGTCTTGTTGAATAAAGCGTAGAAAATCGGCTGCTTTTCCTCCTTTGGCGAATTCGGTACCTTCTGCCGGGAAAGTGTAGTCTCTCGTGCGTTCTTCAATGACATAAGCTTTATCTGATACATAACCGATACCGACAATAAGCGGGAGAGGTTTATTGGGATTGACAGCATTCACTGCCATTGGAAATTGAGCATTGCCATCTAACGTGTAAAGTGCGGTCAGTTTTTGCGATGTTTTTGGTGGTACCGCAATAAACAAGCGGTAATGTTTGTCTTCAAAGGTAAAATCTTTTTGTTGAATTTGATACATTTTTTTCATGTTTTCTTGAATAGGTGGAATCTTAAAGTCGGGTTCTGCTTGCGTGCTTTGCGTAAACATCAGCAGACAAATAAAAAAGGGTAAACGCAGAAATGAGAACATGGTTATCGCATTTTAAGTTGATAATGGTTCTCACTATATCGGAAATATGAGGGGTAAATCAACCTTGTTGTATCCCAACCTCCTAAACCACCTAAAAAGGGGTAGAATTTTCCAATGAATGTTCAAAAATGAGATCTAGTTAACATTTTTTTTTTGACAATTCCCATACAATAAACATAGGAAAAATTTTTAAACTTTAATCAAGAGGTGAACTATGACTGATGTTAAAAACGTAATTAAAGAACTTGAAGCCGTTGGTATTCATGATGTTAAAGAAGTGGTTTATAACCCAAGTTATGAACAACTTTTTGAAGAAGAAACAAAACCAGGCTTAGAAGGCTTTGAAAAAGGGACACTTACCACAACTGGTGCGGTGGCTGTTGATACAGGGATCTTTACCGGTCGTTCACCGAAAGACAAATACATCGTTTTAGATGATACCACAAAAGATACTGTGTGGTGGACTTCTGATGTGGCGAAAAACGATAACAAACCAATGACTCAAGAAACGTGGTCGAGCTTGAAAGATCTTGTGACTAAACAACTTTCTGGCAAACGTTTATTCGTGGTTGATGGTTTCTGTGGCGCAAGTGAACAAGACCGTATCGCAGTGCGTATTGTGACTGAAGTGGCATGGCAAGCACATTTTGTAAAAAATATGTTTATTCGTCCGACAGAAGAACAATTAAAAACTTTTAAACCAGATTTTGTGGTCATGAATGGCTCTAAATGCACCAACCCGAACTGGAAAGAACAAGGTTTGAACTCTGAAAACTTCGTTGCATTTAACTTAACTGAGCGTATTCAATTAATCGGTGGTACTTGGTACGGTGGTGAAATGAAGAAAGGTATGTTCTCAATGATGAACTACTTCTTACCACTTAAAGGTGTAGGTGCAATGCACTGTTCTGCTAACGTAGGTAAAGACGGTGATGTAGCAATCTTCTTCGGTTTATCAGGTACAGGTAAAACCACGCTTTCTACCGATCCAAAACGTGAATTAATCGGTGATGATGAGCACGGTTGGGATGATGTAGGTATCTTCAACTTTGAAGGTGGTTGCTACGCGAAAACTATCCATCTTTCTGAAGAAAATGAACCAGATATCTATCGTGCAATCCGTCGTGATGCATTATTAGAAAACGTCGTGGTTCGTGCAGATGGTTCAGTTGATTTCGATGATGGTTCTAAAACTGAAAATACTCGTGTGTCTTACCCAATTTATCACATTGATAATATTGTTAAACCAGTATCTCGTGCAGGTCACGCAACGAAAGTAATTTTCTTAACTGCGGATGCATTCGGTGTGTTACCTCCAGTGTCTAAATTGACACCAGAGCAAACCAAATACTACTTCTTATCTGGTTTCACTGCTAAATTAGCTGGTACAGAGCGTGGTATTACTGAGCCAACGCCAACTTTCTCAGCATGTTTCGGTGCAGCGTTCTTAACTCTCCACCCAACACAATATGCTCAAGTATTAGTTAAACGTATGCAAGCTGCTGGTGCAGAAGCGTATTTAGTTAATACTGGTTGGAACGGTACAGGTAAACGTATCTCAATCAAAGATACTCGTGGTATTATCGATGCGATCTTAGATGGTTCTATCGAAAAAGCAGAAATGGGCGAGTTACCAATCTTTGATTTAGCGATTCCAAAAGCATTACCTGGCGTAGATCCTGCGATTTTAGACCCTCGTGATACTTATGCCGATAAAGCACAATGGGAAGCGAAAGCGAAAGACCTTGCTGGACGTTTCGTGAAAAACTTTGAAAAATATGCGACCAACGCAGAAGGTAAAGCACTTATCGCAGCAGGTCCAAAAGCTTAATTAGAGAATATCGTATCTAATTAAACATTTCTAAAAATAACCGCACTTTGATTTGTTAACCAAAGTGCGGTTTTTTTTATGTTAAGTTTTTTGCGAGTTATTCTTTTGCTACGGTAAGAATAGACCAAATATAAGCCAAGATGACCAATACCGCAGAGACAGAAAACATGATGCTGACCACATCGACAAAAAAGAAACTTTCCAGAATCGGTTTAGTGAAGATGCGTTCCGCATATCTCGCGACAAAAGTGATGATATAAGCCCATAAAGCCCAGGTAACTAGATCTAGTACAAAGCTTTTGGCTTTAATCAGCAAGGGAAGGCTGCTACCTTTATTAATAACCATCAATTGTTGTAAAGTGGCGGTTGCCATTATTTAAACTCCTCTGTCAGGGCTTGTCCAGACAGCTAGCTTGGACTTGTTTCTAAAAATCGCTTTTGGGATCCCAATGAGTAACGTTACTGTATTAAGTAACCAATAAACATAGGGATACCAAATGCAGGAAATTCCATATTGGATCAATCCTTTTTCATAACGTGAATCAATGTATAAGCTTAAGAGACACTGTAAGAAGAAAGAGAAAAACATGATCGAGATATTTGTTTCAAACAGCTCCATGTTTTGAATACCTATACCTAAGGTAATCTTGCGGTATAGTGCAAGCGCAACCAGTACAACCAATAAGATTGCCCAAGTTGCGGTAACAAAATATTCGGCATACATTGGCCATAGACGGCGGTTTCTCCAACGCCAGACCTGAGGGAAATATTTGAGAATGGTTTCAGCACCACCTTGTGCCCAGCGTAAACGCTGTTTGTATAAGCCATAAAGACGTTCAGGCATTAATACCCAACATAAGGCACGAGGCTCATACATGATGTTGTAACCAGCCGTTTGAATTTTCCAACTGACATCAATATCTTCAGTGATCATATTGGTACTCCAGCCACCGATTTCTTCCATCACATCTTTGCGGAATAAACAACATACGCCGGATACCGTGAAAATGGTTCCCATTAGACTTTGAGCGCGTTTGATTAAACCGATAATAGAGCTAAATTCAGAAACTTGTAGACGACCTAAAATGGTGCTGCGGTTACGTACGCGTGGATTGCCAGTAACGGCGCCATAAGCACGGTTTAATTCGAGGGATTGCACCATGTAATCGATCGCATCGAAATCCAATACTGCATCGCCATCAATACAAGCTACATATTCACCTTTAGCAACTAACAAGCCATGATTTAATGCACTGGCTTTACCTTGGTTTTCTTGGTGAAGCGCCACGATGCGTTCGTCAGCTTTTGCCCAACGCTCAATAATTTCGCCCGTGTTATCTTTACTGCCATCATTGATGAAGATCAGTTCATAGTTTGGGTATCTGAGTTGGAGCAAGTAAGGAATGGCTTCATCTAAATTGTCCCCTTCGTTATAGCAAGGCACCATAATGCTGACCATCGGAACACGTTCTTTTGGCATTTGTTGGAAAGTTGGTTGCCCAAGTTTTCCTTCCATAAAAAGGTAATAACACAGACTTGCCGTCACCCAATATATCGCCATTCCAGCAGGATACATGAATACGAAGATACTCACGGCTTCTAAGAATTGTTGGTTCATAAGTCAATCCTTATTGTTTTCCTGCATTCGTATTTACGGAAAAATACGGTTTCATTTTGTTCATATCCGGTTGATTCGTTAAAAAGTTATCCGGATAGTAGCCATAGCTATAAATATGATTTTTTTGTAATAGCGTCATCCAATCAATCAATTCGGATTCAGGAATTGGCTTTTGAGTCCGCCAATTCACCGCTTGGAATTCAAATAAGACTTTATCTAATGGCGCTTGGGCTTTCACATTTTCAATGAGAGAAGCAAACCATTGATAGGCTTCTTTTTGTGAAATAGGCTGTTCATTTTCCATGTATGGCATCGCCATGATGGCAATGGTATCGTAATTGTCGGTGAGCGTTTTTAAGTTTTGTGCCAACCATTCTTCAGCATTTGGATTGGTGATCACTGATGCATAAAGATTACGAGCCGTTTTAAGAGAATATGAACCACGCAAGAAATAAGGTTTTAACGCATCGGTGAGTTGATGGGTTAATTGGATTAAATCTTGTGTTTTTTGTTTTGCTTGTGGGCTAACTATACCTTCAGCATGATCACCTTCTGCCCCTTCAAAATCGGTTAGGAACGCATCATCATGGAATAAAATGCCATTAAATTTGGCATAGAATGACAAATCGTTATAAATGGATTTAATGATTTCAACATTCTGTTTGTTATAAGGTGAAAGGCGTAAATAAGCCTTTGTTGAAGGCTTGCCCGTGCGGCTATCAATGACATATTCCGCCTCTTTTACGCCTTTTCGTAAATCAAAGGCGAGTACAGGCATCCAAGCGTAGACTTGTACGCCTGCGCGCGTTTGTAATTGCCAGGCAATTCGGCCAAAAATATCATCTCGTACAGGAAGGTATTTATTTGGGAAATACAAGGCATCCGCTACACCATCTCCGTCGGGATCAGAGAAGGCTTGAAGATAAACTGTCGTCACACCATAGCGATAGATGCGGTCGATTAACTTATCAAGGTTTTTGGCTTGCTGAGCTTTATCCGCATCATAGACATAATCTAAATCGACATGCAGTACTCGTTGAATTTGTTTGCTTTCATCAATGCCATCAAGATAGTTTTTAACGGTATTTAGATCGGTTTCTGCATTAAGTAATAAGCGTCCAATATGTTTATCGCCCACTTTATTGATGATTTTTTCACCTAATGAGAAATAGTGTGGCATTCCTGCTTGTCGTGCAAGTTGCACAGCAACATCATTAAATTGTCCATAAGGCCACACCATTACACGTGGTTTCTTACCGATACGATTGACTAAGGTTTGAACAGTACGGGCAAAATCAGATTTTAATCTGTTTTTGTAGGCATCTTCTGTTTCATATTTTCCGTTTTTATATTCAGGTGCAATCACAGCGGGTAATTGGCCACCAGATGGGTTGGCATTTATACCGTTATGAAGATTATGAGTATGTGAGGCTACTTCAACGAGCCCACTTTGTTCCATTTCTTTGACTTGCGACCAAGTGGCAAAAACAGAACGATCTAGCATTTTATCGGCATAAGCGATCTTTTTATTTGCCGGCGTATCTAACCAGCCTGTCACTGGCGCAAAAACAGCAGGGTAGTTATAGGCCTTTAATAGAGGAAAGACCACGTTATACATGGTTTCATAGCCATCATCGAAGCTTAGCAATACCGCATTATCAGGTAATGTGCCTTTACCATTTTCAGCATCGATAACTTGCTGCCAACTGATCACGTTGTATCCGTTTTCTTTTAGCCAATTAAAATGTTTAATTAACATTTGGGCAGAAATCGTTTGAGGAAAATACTGTTTTTGATTTTCAGCCGCACTTTCATCTACCACAGAGTGATAAGCTAATACGCCATAACGATCTTGCGCAAAGGTAAAAGCCGAAAAAAGGGAAAGCGTGCAAATAATTATTCTTGCAAAATGTTTTAGAGATCTCATAAAGTTATACCGCTTAAATATTTAATAATAAATAGAAAAGTTTAAATTTCCGAAATTGTTGAATTCAGCACTGCCGTCGTAAATATTCTTTTTACGCCCAATTTCATAAGACACGCCAAATTTTTTACCAATACGCCATTGGTGTCCGTAACTAATCGACCACATTTTTTCTCGACTGAGTTCTGCCTGTTTATAGGCGCCCACACTGGCTTTCAAATGGTGATTTAAGACTAAGCCATAATTAAGTGGTTGGTAGTAACTTAAATCCGCACCGAATTCCAAGCTTGTCGCTTTTGATGGGTTGTAATATTCAGCAGAATCAATGGTTTTGTTTTTGCTGTAATCGACTCTGAAATTGTTGGTTAGCGTCCAACGGTCATGTTTGAATGTATTGAGATTCAACCAGAAATTGGCTTCTTTTCTTAAGTTGCCGTCATCAAATTTCATGACGCCACCACCTAGTCCGGCTTGGAAAATATCGGAATAGGAATACGTGGTAGAGAAACCAATATCTTTGGTATACACACCTTTATTAATGGCTTTAACTGGGGTGCCACTACCATTAATATTGGCGTTTAAATTAAATGACCAATGTTGGTTGAGGGTATAATTTGCCTCTGTAGAGAAATAGGCTTTATCATTAAGCTTAATGCCTTTCCCGCCTTCCATTTTCAATTGGAGCGGATAGAAATTGAGCTCTGTTCCCACACCAATTCGGCGAGAAATGAGGCTTTCTTTATCATAAGGGGAGCGTGTTTCTAAGTAATGAACGTAGAGATCGTGACCATTTGCTGTTTTCGGTGTGTAAATCGCATAATCTTGACTACTTTCATTGCTATAACTTATTGGTGAAGTGCGATGCTGTATGCCGACGCTCCCTACAATTTTGCCAGAACGCGCTTGTTCATAATGCTTAATAAGGGATTGCGCTGACTGACGTTGTTCTTCATTCATTGCATTAATCGTTTTTGAAACTGCTGGTAAATCATTTTGACTTAAGGCAGTTTCAGCCAGGTTATTACGAGCTTCTTGCTGATCATTTTTACTCAAAAAATAACCGGCTTTTTCCGCCCATAATTTAGCATCATCATAGTTGCCACGATTTCGCTCAAGTTCTGCTTTTTGCAACATCACCCATGGATCACCAGGCGTTTTATTAAATAGACGATCATCAATCAGTTGCTGAGCTAATTTGCTGTTACCGCGCCATAACGCTAAACGAGCTAAACCAAAATAGCGAGAATCGTAGCCTGGATTCAGAATTTTTGATGTTCGGGTATAGTCATTGATATAAACATTTGAATTCATACGCTCTAAATATTGTTGCGCCAATTCAAATTTGCCCGCATCGCTTGCAGTGAGAGAGAGTTTATGAAGTAAACCATCACTCACAGCGAGTTTATTGTTTAAGACTTGTTGTTCAATTGATTGATAAATTGCTAATGCTTTGTGTGGTGAGCCTTTTGCTGCCCAATAATCACCAAAGGCTTCTTCTAAATATGCAGGCACATTAGATTGAGCCTGTAATGTATTGAAGTCGTCTTTTATTTCATCAAATTTATTCAAGCGAACACCCATCACAAAACGATCTTGCAATGCTTGTTGATACAGAGGATGCTCAGGATTAATTTTGGCCAAAAGTGCGGTCAATTCTTCAAATGATTTTTCTTGCTGCGTAGGCGTTGTCGCATTTTTTGAGGAGGTAATCACCTTACCATGCTCAAACCACATCATGTCTTTTTGACTGAATTGATCCGGATAGGCTTGTTGTAGTTTCTCTTGTAATGGCAGAAGGTTGTATTTTGATGCTAAACGATACAACTCTCTCATTAAGGTGATATTTTTCGGATTTTGCTCTAATTGACGTTGCCAACGGCCAAGTTTAGCCATATCGGGTTCAGTGAAATCAAGCAAATAGCTTTCTGCATCAAGATAGGCGTTATCTTGTCCAAAACGTTTTTTGTAAACATTCAGTGCATTTTTTGCTGCAGTATAGTTTTTGGTTTCTGTGGAGGCTAATGCACCACCAAGCCATCCATTTGGATTATCAGGGAATTGCTTTTGCAATTGGGAATAGAATGCAACGGCACGGTCGTATTGTTTTTCATTTCGAGCGGCTTTGCCTAAATTTTCCAGTTCATTTTGGGAAAATTGCGCTGGTGCGCAGCTTTCGCAAAGTGAAAGTGCTTTAGCGGATTGATTCGTCCTCAGATAGAGTGTCATTAAATCATCGCGCACTTTAATATCGTTTGTCCTCTTAAATAAGGCCTCAAGTTTTGGAATGGCTTGATTTAATTGGGCCTCTCCTTGACGAGAGAAAATGATGATATTTTCTCGTTCGGTATCAATAGAGGAATTTTGGGCATAGGCAACCTGTACTACTGAGGTACTGACACCTGCCAATAGCATTGCCTTAAAGACATGGGATAGAGATTTCATATTAACTTATACTATGTTTAATTATAATTATTTATTGTGGACTCCACTTTTATGACAATGTAAAGAAAGTGTAAGTTTCGCAAAGTGGTCCGACCTCTAATTGAGCTATAAAAAGCATTATTTATGTATAACAGCGGGGATTTTAGGTAAAAAAATAGGCGTTTTAGTAAAATAAAACGCCTATTTGATATTTAGAGAAGTGATAGTAGGTTATTTCAAAATAAACATCGGTGTATTGCTGATAGGATCACGATGAATGATGACATTCAAATCAAATACATCCTTCAGCAACTCTTCGGTCATCACTTCATCGGGCGTACCTTGTGCCATTACTGCACCTTTTTTCATGACGATTAAGTGATCGCAATAGCGACAGGCTTGGTTGAGATCATGCAACACCGTAATCACGGTTTTGCCATTTTGTTGCATTTGTCGCATCATGCCCATGAGTTCTGCTTGACGGTTTAAATCCAGATAAGTAGTCGGTTCATCGAGTAGCACTAATTCAGCATCTTGCGCAAGTGTCATGGCTAAAAATACCCGTTGTTGCTGACCACCAGATAAATCGGAAACTAACTGTTCGGCGAGTTCGGCAGTTTGTGTTTGATCCATCGCCCAAGTGACCAATTCTTCATCTTTTTGGCTGAGTTTGCCCCAGAGATTTAAGTAAGGCGAACGCCCGTAGGCAATCAATTCCTGCACTTTAATCCCTTCTGGTACCAGGTGTTGCTGCGGGAGAAAAGCCAATTCTTGGGCATATTCTTTAGGGCTTTTTTGCCAAATATCCTGACCTTTATGGGTGATTGAGCCTTGCTTCGGTTTGAGCAAACGAGCCACCGCTTTTAATGTGGTGGACTTACAGCAACCATTTGGGCCGATTAATGCAATCACTTTATTTTTCGGGAATTTTAGCGACAGATTTTTAACCACGAGTTTATCTTGATAACCTAAAGATAAATTATTGATTTCAATGCTCATTATTTAGTTCTCATCAATAAGTAGAAGAAATATGGCGCACCGATAATCGCGGTCAGAATACCCGCGGGGAGTTCAGTTGGTGGGTCAATCACCCGCGCCAAAATATCCGAAAGTTGTAATAAGAGGGCGCCAATAATCAAGGCTGCCGGTAATAGGGTGCGATGTCTGCCGCCAACTAAACGACGGGCAAGATGCGGAGCAACCAAGCCTAAAAAGGCAATCGGACCGCAAATTGCCACGGCTGTAGTGGAAAGGGCTACCGCTAACACTAAAACGCTGATTTGCACTTTATTTACGGTTACGCCCAAGGTGGAGGCTTTGTTTTCACCTAAACCAAGGGTGTCGAGATCGCGACAGAAAATAAATGGTAAGGGTAGCAATACCACTAACCATGGCAATACCACATTCAAATAAGACCAGCTGCGTCCCCACAGGCTTCCTGTGAGCCATAACATCGCCGTATTGATCTCGACCGGATTGGTGAGCATCAGATAATGACTAATGGCTGCCCACAATGCGGAAAGTGCAACTCCAATGATTGCCATTTTGATAGGGCGGAAGCTAAAACCGCACACGATCCATAAAATGACAAAAGAGAGCACGCCGCCTAAAAACGCAAAAATTGGCATCCAGTAAAATGCCAAGTTTGGCAAGAACATCAATACCGAAACAGCAACCAACCCAGCCGCGTTGTTAATCCCTAAAATGTCAGGAGAGGCAAGCGGATTACGCACCACGCTTTGCACTAACACACCGGAAATTGCTAAGGCTCCGCCTAATAAAATCGCTAATACCGCACGGGGTAGGCGATATTCCATCAAGGTAAAATAGTTTTTATCGTCAGGCTGAAAGGCCGCCCAAATTTCCTCAAAGGAAAGCGTATAAGTGCCAAGTCGAATACTCAATCCAAAGAGTAGTACCATCAAACTAAGCGTGACGACATAAAAGCCGATAGCGCGAAAAGATACATGAGAAGCTCGCATTAGTGTCTTCCTCTGGCAAATAATACAAAGACTGGCGCACCGATTAAGGCAAGTACCGCACCAGCAGGTACTTCACTAGGGAAATTAACCGCACGGGCAATGGTATCTGCAGCGAGCATTAAAATTGCGCCGAGTAACATCGCCATGGGGAGAGATTTTCGCAAGTCATAACCAATCCAATAGCGAGCAAGATGAGGCACGAGTAAGCCAATAAAGGCCACTGGACCAGCAACACTCACGCTTGAGCCCACAATCAATAACGCCATGATGTTAGCGTACCAACGTAAATGGAAGAGATTGATGCCTAGTGAACGAGCGGATTCATCGCTTAAATTGAGTAAATTCAAACGACTGGCAAAAAACAGGCAGAAAAGTGCGGTCAAAATAAAGAACGGAAATAACGTCAATAATTCATTCCAACGGGCATGTGCAATGCCGCCAGCTAGCCAACTCATAATACCGAAGGCATGATCTTCTGCGATAATTAGCACCAATTTCGTGAGCGCTGCACACAGTAGTGATACAGCAATCCCCGCTAAAATTACCCGGCTACGATCCCCACTGTTGTCTTTCCATCCATTGCTGATCAGCATCACTACAAACCAACTCAGACCGCCACCGATACTGGCCACTAAGGCAATGCTATAACCAGAAAGAATCAAGGGGCTAAACGCACTGGTGGTCACCATGGCAAGACTGGCTCCTGAGTTCACACTGAGTAGCGTAGGTGAGGCCAGTGGGTTGCGCGTAATGGTTTGTAACAACGCCCCTGCCACCGCAAGATTGGCACCTAAAATCATGCCAACTAATGCGCGCGGCAGGCGTAAATCGGTTACGGTGATTTTGGCAATTTCATCGCCATCGGGGAGGAATGCTTGTAACGCTGCAAGCGGTCGAATTTCGATGGGATAATACAAAAACAGGCTTCCCCATAATAGGAAAGCCAGAATGATAAGGGGAAGTCCCCAACGGAAAATGGACTTCATCATTATTTTTGTTTCACGAAACCTTCAATTTGTTTTGCCATAATTTTGCTCGCTTCTAAGCCACGACCACGAGCCCACATGTCGGAGTCAACGCTGTAAACATGATTTGCTTTTACGGCAGGAATGGCTTTCCAAAGTGGCTCGGCTTCCCATTTGCGCGCAATGCTTTCATCACGATAATGGGCGATGAACAAGTATTCCGGTTTTTCCATTACTAATTGTTCAAGGTTGATTTCCACGAAAGCCTGATCGCTATTAAGTTTGGTTGGGGCAAAACCTAATGTCGTTAAGAAACTACCCACATAGCCATTGTCATTTTGGATATTAAATTTATCTTCTCGGGAAGTACCAAATGAGGCTTTTTTGCCTTGCACACCTAGATTTTTTGCAATGTTGGCAATGTAATCATTATGTTCATTGATCTTCGCTTTCATTTCAGCGCTTTTACCCACTAAATCACCAATTTTTTGTGCAGTTTCAAGATTTTCTTGGTAGCTTTCATGACGAGAATCGAACATCACCGTTGGTGCGATTTTTTTCAATTCTTCAAACACCGCTGTGTGACGGGAAGGATCGGCAATAATTAAATCGGGTTTCAGAGAAGCAATCACTTCAAGACTCGGTTGAGAACGTGTGCCAACGGATTGCCATGCAGCAATTTTTTCGCGTACTTGCGGCAAAATACGATCGACTTTGTTATCGTCAGCCACACCCACTGGGCTTACACCGACTTGGGCTAAGGCATCCACAAAAGAATATTCCAATGCGACAACACGGCTTGGGGTTTTATCAAGGGTAAATTCGCCTTTTGCATCTTTAATCGTGACGGCACTAGCAAATGCAGATGCCATTAACAATGCGGAAGCTAAAGTGGTTTTCAATAATTTTTTCATGTTATGTCCTCAATAATAAAAGCGTTTGGATTATACATTAAAACAATGTTATTGAGAATAGTTATATTTTAGCTATTTGGTCGGATTTCTCTATTTCGCCCGCATTCTAGCAAGCAGACTGACGGCAACAATAATGACTAATGAACCAATCCAGAAATTTAGGCTTGGTACGTTATCCCAGAAGAGCCAGTCACAGATGCTGGAGAAAATGACACCGGTAAAGGCAAAAGGCGTGATGACATTTGCAGGCGCGTATTTAAAGGCACGAGTGAGTAATAATTGGAAAATAAGACCGAATCCGCCCACCAAAAGCAGTAATGCAAATCCATGTAATGTTGGCATTTTCCATTGTGCGATGAAAAAGAGCGGCAATAAAATTGAGCCTAATAAGTGAAAGTAAAACACGATATTTTTAGGTGAGTTGTGCTTATTGAGCTCTTGTAAGCTGATAAATGCCATGGCTGCTAATACTGCCGCCCCCAAAGCATAGCCTACATGGATAGGATTGATATTCATTGAGCCGTTAGTCAGCATAATGATGGATACACCAATAAAGCCCATAAAACTGCAAGCCAATACTTTTAATGGTGTTCTGACTTTAAAGAAAAACAGCAATAAAGGCACAAAAAGTGCGGACGTATTCATCAATAAAATTGCAATGGAAATCGGCAAATATTTAATGGCATAGAAGGTTAACAACATACTGGCAATGCCGGCGAGGTTGCGCAAAACGAGAAACTTCCATTGCGACATATCGACTTTGAAATCTCCATCTTTAATCAAAAAAGGCAGGAGAAACACAAAACCAATAAAGAAACGGGAAAATAAAATTTCACTGGACGGTAATTCATCAGAGGCGTATTTTACAAATACGCCCATTAAGGCAATGCTGATGTAAGCTAACACCATACAAACAACAGCTTTTTGATAATTATTGCGGAGATGTATGTTTGGCATAAAGGTTCCTTGCACAAAGTGCGGTAAAAAAATTGCCTTATTTTGTAAGAAAATGGGCTTGTCTTCGTCTAATGAAATGTAAGTTGAAGATTTTTCTATAATAAGGAAAGAAAATGAAATATACAAAAACATTTCTCATATTGACCGCACTTTTTGGCGGTTTGCAAAGTAGTTTAACGTATGCTGATAATACAACTTCATCAAAGGAGCAAAAAATGACAATGGAAAGCAAACAAGAACAACGAATTATTTATCTTGCTGGTGGTTGTTTTTGGGGACTAGAAGCTTATATGGAACGCATTCAAGGCGTGACTGATGCCGTTTCTGGCTATGCCAATGGAAAAGGCGATACCACGAACTATCAATTATTGCACGCGACAGATCATGCTGAAACCGTGAAAGTCACTTACGATCCAAACAAAATTTCGTTAGATAAATTATTGCAATATTATTTCCGTGTTATCGACCCAACCAGTATTAACAAGCAAGGCAATGATCGTGGCAGACAGTATCGAACCGGCATTTATTATCAAAACGAACAAGATAAAGCCGTTATTGAAGCAGCATTGAAAACCTTACAAAGCAAATATCAAGCGCCGCTCCAAATTGAAGTAGAACCGCTGAAAAATTATGTGGAGGCGGAAGAGTATCATCAGGATTATCTCAAGAAAAATCCGAATGGCTATTGTCATATCGATATCAAAAAAGCGGATGAGCCATTAATTGATGATAAAAAATACCCAAAACCAAGTGATACAGAATTAAAGCAAAAATTGACCGCACTTCAATATGACGTGACACAAGGCAAACATACCGAACGTTCTTTTAGTAACGAATATTGGGATAATTTCGCGCCTGGTATTTATGTGGATATCACCACGGGAGAACCGTTATTTTCTTCCAAAGATAAATTTGAATCTGGTTGTGGATGGCCAAGTTTTACTAAACCGATTGCCGCTGAAGTGGCGGAGTATCAAAGAGACAATAGCTTTAACATGACTCGCATTGAGGTGTTAAGCCGCAGTGGTCATGCCCATTTAGGCCATGTGTTTGATGATGGTCCGCGTGATAAAGGTGGTTTACGTTATTGCATCAACAGCGCATCGATTAAGTTTATTCCATTGGATGAAATGGAAAAACAAGGTTATGGCGATTTGATTCCTTTTGTGAAATAAGAGGAAAAAATGAAAAAAATATTGACCGCACTTTTATTATTTTTGAGTCCATTGAGTTTTGCACAAGAAAAGGTGTCTTTGGCTGATATCTCCTTGAAAACATTGGATAATCAAACTGTATCTTTATCACAATATCAAGGCAAACCGCTTTATATCAAAATGTGGGCATCTTGGTGTCCAATTTGTCTGGCTGGTTTAGTGGAAATTGACGATCTCAGTGCAGAAAAAAATCTTGATTTTAATGTGATTACGATTGCCTCACCAGGACAAAAGAACGAGCAAAACAGCCAAAAATTTATCAATTGGTATCAAGGTCTGGATTACAAAAATATCACGGTATTATTGGATGAAAAGGGTGAAATCATTAAACGAGCTAATGTATTAGGCTATCCGTTTAATTTACTCTTAGATAAGGATTTAAATCTTATCAAAGTCCAACCTGGGCATCTCAATTCAGATCAAATAAAACAATTTGTGAAGGAATAAAAAAGTGCGGTCATTTTTGACCGCACTTTTTATATTGGCTTGATTATGCAAATGCCTGTAATTCAGGGTTGATTGGGGTTTCAGCAATGTTGTTCACATAGTTACATAATGTGGCGAGGCTGACACCTAAAATCACATCAATAGCATTTTCTTGGGTATAACCCGCATCAAAAAACGCTTTAAGCTGCGCTTCGGTTAATTTTGCTTTTTGTAAAATAACGGCAAGGGTGAAACGCGCTAAAGTATCCAGTTTTTTATCACTTTCAATACGAGCAGTTGCACGAATTTGGTTTACAAGCTCTTCTTCAAGTTTTAACACTTTTAAAGCGATCTTCGTGTGGCCTGCTACACAGAAACCACAACCGTTAACTACAGCTGCAGTAATTTGCACCACTTCGCGTTCTGTTGCCGTTAAGCTGTTACGACCATTAATACCGCCTACCGTGCGATAAGTTTCAAGTGCAGTAGGGGCATTCGCGAGAACACCAATTAAATTTGGAATAAAACCATTTGCATTTTGTACGGCTTTTAAGGCTTCTTGTGCCGCTTCAGGGGCTGATTCAATGGTGTGAATTTTAAATTGAGACATAAACTACTCCTAAGGGATAAATCATAAATTTCCGCTTGATAATACCTTTCTAACTTAAGTAAGAAAAAGAAGAAAAGCTTATTTCATATAGCTAAAAGTTATGATTATTTTGGATCAGCTATGCTAAATGCGTTTTGACGATAGACAGTAATCTCTCCAACTCTTTTTTGCCTTTTTCGGAAAGGACTTTGTTGTCGTGCAACATTTGGGTGGCGCGTGCTTCAATAAAGCGGAGGTAATCGCTGTTTTGGGTTTCTTGGAATTGCTTTTCGGCTAACTGCATTTCAGTGAAGTCTTTATTGGTTTGAGCAATTAGCATTTTTTGTCCGATTAATACAATTAATGCGGCAATTAAAGCGATGACGGCGCCATAGCCATTAGTGGGGTAATAAAGAATGCCCGCCAGAACAAAAAGTGCGGTCACTAAATTGGATGAATTTTTAATATAGCCTTCAGCCGGTGGTGGCTTGATGAGATCTTTCCAGTTCATAGGGTTTATATGTCATGCTAAAAATTTGCCTTCCCTCAAGCGAAAGAGGGAAGGCAATATCATAATATATTATGCCAACACACCAAAATGATAGCCTAAAATACCCACGCCGAATAAGGCGAAGATGATGTACATGGCGTTGATTTTTTTACGTAATAAATACATACATAAGAAAGTTAAACCTAACGCCGCAAGGCCTGGGAGAAGATCGTTTAACACGCTTTGTACGGTGGTCACCACTTCTTCGCCCATTTGGTTTTTATAGCGGGAAAGTTCTAATGGAATGTTGATACTCGTCCATTTCGATACCAGAGAGCCCATGACAAAGAGACCGAGGATAGATGCCCCCTGCGTCAATTTTTGTAAGCGACCGCCACCCATATCGTTAACGATTGTGGTACCTTTTTCATAGCCGTATTTGAAACCATACCAACGAGTTACTGCACGGCAAAGGTTGATACCGATGAAGAAAAGCAATGGCCCTAAAAGGCTACCAGTAATGGCTAAACCTGCACCAAGTGCGGCCAATACAGGACGTAATGTTCCCCAGAAAATTGGGTCACCCACACCGGCTAATGGGCCCATTAAACCGACTTTCACCCCGCTGATTGCTGAGTCATCAATATCGTTACCGTTCGCACGTTCTTGTTCCATCGCAGCGGTTACACCGATGATAGATGATGCGACCCAAGGTTGGGTGTTAAAGAATTCTAAATGGCGTTTTAATGCCGCTGCTTGATCTTCTTTTTTGCTGTAAAGACGTTTAATGGCTGGGATCATGGATACACAGAAACCCATTGCTTGCATACGTTCAAAGTTGAAGGATCCAAGCAAGAAAGTTGAACGCCAGTAAGTGCTACGAATATCGCCTTTTGTTAATGATTTTTTAGTTTGTTCAGTCATAATTTCTTCCTTATAGTCCTTCAAGTTCATCGTCAGCTAATTCACGTTTTGCAACTGCTTGTGGTGCAGTAGATTGATGGAAACGTGGGTTCAATTGAATGTAAATCATCGCTAAGCATGTGCCTAAAATACCGAGACCGACAAGGTTGTAATTGGTGAAAGAGGCGATCACGAAGCCTAGGAAGAAGAATGGCATTAATGCGCCTGCACGCATCATATTGATGACCATCGCATAACCGACGACCACGATAAAACCACCAGCGATTTGTAAACCGCGAGTAACCACTTCTGGAATCGCGTTCAATGCTTCGGTTACCGTATCCGTACCTGCTACTAACGCAACGAAGAAGGTTGGAATTGCCACGCGTAACGCTTGTAATGCAAGGCCGCTAAAGTGACAGAATTCAATACCTCGGAAGTTCGCTTTTGCGGCAAAATCATCGGCTTTGTGTTGAAGGAAGATAGTTAAAGTACGAACGAAGATGGTTAATACTTGACCTGCCGCCGCTACCGGAATCGCAATCGCTAATGCGCTCCCTTTATCTTGTCCGCCTTTGATGACAAGGATAGTCGCAATCACACTGGCTAATGCCGCATCTGGTGCCATTGCTGCACCCACGTTCATCCAGCCTAATGCCACTAATTCAAGGGTACCACCGACAATAATACCGGTTTCTAAATCACCTAATACTAAGCCTATTAGGGTACAAGCAACTAAAGGACGATGGGTTTGACGTTCGTCCAATACACTCCCCATTCCGCAAATGGCGGCAACGAGCGTGACTAAAATAATTTCCATTGTTGTCATAATGAATTGTCCTCGTAATTAAAATTGAATCGCATCAAGCTCTTTGTGTGTGAGCATTGATTTCGGGCTGCTCGCCACTTGTTGTAAGCTTAATTCCACGCCTTTATCTAAAAGCTGTTTAAATGCCGCTACATCTGTTGGGTTAACCGCAACCGCTTGAGAAATAAGTTTATCGCCTTCGCGATAGGTCATACCGCCCACATTGACCTTATCAATTTTCACGCCACCCTCGATTAAACGCAGGATGTCCGTTGGGTTGGTCACTAACCAAAGAATATTTTTACCTGCATATTTCGGGTTGTGATACACCTTAATGGCTTTTTCCACAGGAATCACATAAGCTTTCAAATGTTCAGGCGCGATTTGGAGTAATAAATCACGACGAAGCGCATCATTCGCCACATCATCATTTATCGCAAAAATCGCTTCACATTTCACTGCTTTCGCCCAAGAGGTTGCCACTTGACCGTGGATTAAACGACTATCAATACGCAACAAGGAAATGTTCATATTGCCAGAAAGTGCGGTTGGATTTGGAGAGGTTTTTGGTGCTTCAGCTGGTTTAGAGGCTGGCGTTGGAGCAGGCTTGCTTTCTTTAGGTTGACGGAAGGATTTCACGGCAGCGACCCCGACTTCTTTCGCGGTTTCTACCAATTCATCTAAGCTAGCGCCATCTTTAGCATCAAGTACTTCTAGCAACATCGGTAGATTAATGCCGGTGACGATATCGGTATTATCCCTTTCACTGGCAACTCGGCTTGCCGCGTTATAAGGGCTACCACCAAATAAATCGACCAAAAAGAGCACAGGTTCATTTTCAGGCAGCGTGGCAATAATCGCATTGTATTTCTCGATTAAATGCTCACCACCTTCACCCGGTAAGAAAGTCACGACATGGCAGTTTTCATCTTCGCCATACACCATAGCGGCGGAATTGACGATTTCTTCAGAAAACTTACCGTGCGTTGCAACGATAATGTGGGTCATGGATATTCCTCCCATTGAGTTGATAAAATCAGTCTATTTTGCTTTCAATACGCATTACGCAAACGATTGCTCCGAATGGAGTTTAGTGTATGGATTTGAAGATTACCGTCAAATAAAGAATAGTCAAATAGTGATCGAGATCAAATAAACAGGTAAGATGACTTACAACTTTTGAGGTATTTATGAATGAAATGCAAAGTGCGGTTGATTTTTGGACGATTTTTATCGAATGGAAAGCATTTCGCGACAAGACAAATAGGAAAAGGTTAAAATAAGCCAAATTTTCTGTTGGGAGTTTCAATGTTTTTTGTTTATCTCATTATCGCCTTAGCGGCAGGTGTCGCACTCGCGACGCAATCAGCCATTAATACGCAGTTGGCGAAAGCCATGAGTGGCGAAGCAGTGATCGCGACCTTTATTTCTTTTGCAGTGGGAACGATCGTTCTCTTTTTTATTGCTTGGGTAAAAACCGATTTATGGGGCAATTTATCAACCGTCCCTTCACAACCTTGGTGGAAATTAATTGGTGGGATACTTGGTGCAGTTGTCGTGTTCACAACGGTTTTACTTGCACCTAAGCTAGGCATTACCGCGATGTTATTTTTTATCATCGTCGGACAATTAATTACCGCAACCACTATTGATCATTTCGGTCTTATCGGTATGCCGATTCGAGAAGTCAATATCACGAAATTTATTGGCTTAATTATTGTCGCCTTTGGATTAGTATTTTATTTCTTTGGGGATAAGTTAGTTGAGCTATTTGGGACGAGATAAGATAGAATACGTCTCTGTTCATTTATTTATCGCGTAATTGGGGAAACTATGCGAAAGCGTTGCCTGTGGGCTTTGATTATTTTGTTGCTGTTGATCGTAGTAAGCGTTGGCTTAGTGCGCGTTTTTGCGACCCCGAAACGTGTGGAACAACTCGCAAATCATTTTTTAGCACCGCATTATCACATTGAATTAGCGGATGACTGGCAATGGAAAGCGACAGGTTTAACGCTACCTGAGCTAAAAGTGAAAACAGACCAATGTACCCTTGTAAACCTCGATAATACGCAACTCACTTGGTGGAATAAACGTAGTCTTGATGTTGAAAAGGCGAGTTTGAATTATGATTGTTTAACTCATTTACCAAGCGATAACGCTGAAAAAACACCACCAAATTTGACCGCACTTTGGGCGGCATTACCTATTTCTGATGTCAAAGTTAAACACTTTCAATTAACAAATACCGATGCACTGAAACAAGCCGCATTGCAGCCTTTTTTATCGGCTGATTGGGCGTTAGATGCCAACTATAATGGCAACCAATTAGCCCTTGAAGCTCAAGCGAATAATGATGGGCTTGAGCTGCATCATCAATCCACTGTCACGCCACGAGATGGGATCTTCCAATGGACAGGCAATACCGATATCAAACAATCAGGCGATAAAACCTATGATCTTCAGTTCACTGCAAATTTTGAGCCCGATCTTTCTCAACTTCCTCAACAAGGAAATGTTTTATTCAATTGGAATAACCCAGAACTTGCTGTAACCAAAGGCGAGGCAAAAGTGTCGTGGCAAGGCGCGGATGGTCAGTTAAATGTTCAAGATTTAACAGCAAATTCGCCGTTGTTGGATGTGCCTTTTGTGTTCACCAAAGACGGTTTGGATATTTCATGGGGGAAATTTTATTGGACCTTCGACAGCTATCAACCGATTAAAGGCTTCCTTGGGTTATCTATCCACCGTGCAGCAGAAGGCTTGTTGCCATTAAGCATTGATATGAACGTGATCTTGCAAACCTTTGGCGAAATGGGCAAAGGGGAGATCGTGATTTCAGGCAAAAATGGTGAAATCGGTGGGGGCGATGACAATAACGAATTGGACTTTGAGCTGAAAACACGTGGGGATTTGCGTTATAACTCGACTGTGGCACTCACCAATTTAACTTATCATCTAGGTGGGATTTTTACGCATCCCGTGGTGTATTTTTATCCGGGGTCGGTCTTTAAAATGGATAACGAACAAGAGGGCACCAAGTTACATGTTCGTTTACCGTTAGATGACATTATTATCGGTCGTTATGGCTTAGAAGGGCGTTTGCAGGCAACGTTGAATGGCACAACCCCGCAGTTTGAAAATCTCAATTTAAAATTAGACGGAAACGCTCACGAGTTTATTGCCGGTATTAAAACCGTGTTTGACTTCCGAGATGAAGAACATAAGTTACAGTCAGTGGAAAAACAAGCGACAAACCGTTGGGATTGGATTATCAATGGAAGTGCAAACTGGAAATCCTTAAATACGCCAGTCAAAATGGAAGGTAAAGGATTTTGGGAAGCCGATCATATTGAATTAAATCAACTTTCTGCTCATTCTAAAGAAGTCAAAATGAAAGAGGTAAAAATGGCACCACTTTCATTGGAACTTAAAGATCGACTCCGTTGGGATTATGAAGAAGAACATATTCGAGGCTTGTTACAAGCGAAAACAGATTGGATTGAACTGGCTTATGGCGGTCGTTTTGTTTCGCCTGTTTTTGGCTTAGGCATTGATGGTAAGAGTATCAGTAACTTCAATTTTGCAGGTGATTTAAAGGCGGGCTCGCTTGGGCCTTTAGATGTTTTGGGTGTATATCAGAATAGTGCACTTTCAGGCGAAATTAGTTGGAAAGAACAATCCGCAAAAGTATTCCAATCACTCTTCCCACAAAAATGGAACTGGTTAATCCATGAAGGGAGCATCAAAGGACAGAGCAAATTTGTGATTAATACCAATGGCGTGAAAATGGGTGGGGAGCTGAACCTAAAAAACGGTAAAATCACTATGCCAGATGGTGAAGTGTATGGCTTGAATATTCGCTTCCCAATGAATTATGAAAACGAGGCATTACAAGTGGCTTCGGGCAAACCCATTCATATTTCGACTAAAAATATTCGCTATGGGGTGCTTTCTGTCGCAAATGGGGAATTAGATTTATTCGGTCGTTATCCGAATACCATGAAAAATCCACTTATCTTAAAAAATGTGAAAGTTTCCTTATTTGATGGTGAATTGACGGTACCTCAGCTCACTTTCCCACAAAGTAAAATGGCGACACTTTCTTTTACCAATATTGATTTAGCGCAAGTGTTAGCTTTGGCACAATATAATCAAGTAACCTTAACCGGCCGTGCTAATGCAACCCTGCCATTTTGGCTCGGACATAAGGAATGTTTAATTTGTAATGGCACGTTGGAACAAGTGGGGAATGTGTCCATCAAATTAACGGATGAAATGGTGAAAGGGCTGAAAAAAGGCGGTTGGACAGAGAATATTTTGGTGGATTTATTAAAAGAAATGGAACTGCAAAATTCCCATGCAGCGGTGACGCTCGATCCTAAAGGGCAAATGACGTTGCGGGCGAGTATCAGCGGATTTAATCCAACCAAGCGAACCAATAATCCGATAACGTTAAATTATACGCACCAAGAAAATATGTTTGAATTGTGGAATATGATTGACTACGGCTCGCAATTTGAACAAAATCTGCAATATAAACTTTATAAGCAATTAGACAAAGACAAATGATAAAACACCTTAAATTTCAACCGTACTTTTTTATTTTTGCGGCTATGTTTACACTTACGGCTTGCACACCGACCATTCAATTGGACACACCAAAGGAAGGCATCACCATTAACATGAATGTGGTGGTGGACCACAATATTAAAGTGGAAATGGATGAAAAATCTCAGAAAGCAGTGGGAGAAGTGGAACCTGCGTGGAGATAAGAGAGTCAAGTAAAAAGGCCGTATCAATTTTTAGATGGCCTTTTGATATTAATATTTCATAATTTTAGGTTTCTTAAATACTCAACTAATTCCCCAATTGATGTTGATGGATTATCAGTCACTGTCTTTTGGTTAGATTTACTAATCTGTTTAGCATAAGCTATAGCTGTATCAAGCTTATCTATCAAATCAATAAAAATACCTTCTTTATTCTTTTCGTAATCTGGGTAAAAATTTTTTAGTTCGCTAATTACATATTCTGCTGCACTTTTATTTCCTGAAGAAGTAAATGGTTTGCAACTGTATGTAAAATGTAACAGTATCCAATACTCAAAACATGGTACGGAAGTAATTGAAAAGAAAACTCCTTTAGGAGTTATATTTTCTATTTCAAGAATAGTTTGCTCATATGTTGTATGCTCATCCTTATCAAAAATACAGTAAACTCTATCAAAAGGATTTCCATCTTGCTTAGCTTTATTAAATAATTCTTTTGCTTTGGCTAGAATTGTTGTAGGAGATGAACCGCACTCACCAGTTATTTCTATATTTGCTGTATGCAATCCATAATATTCACGCAATTCCATAAAATATGACGGTTCAGTTTTCTCTCCTTCGCAAACGATTAGTACCCTATCATAAGGCTTTCGCATTGCTACTTTACGTTGATGGTCCTTAAGTTTTTTGGCTTTTCGCTTTTTGAATAAATCATCACTCCCCATTTTTTACTCCATATTAAAAGAACGAATAAATGGTAAAGCTCCGTATCTTCCCGATAAATAAGATCTTTCTAAATTTTCCTTTCCTTTTTTAGGGCTAAAATCAGAAAGTGGATACAATGATGTGGATTGCATTTTATTTCGCTCACAGAACCAAATTTGATCTCTACGGAAGACATCTTGACTTAAGATCGAAGTTTCATGTGTTGTAAAAATTAATTGAGCATTTTTAGGATTTGTTTCTTTATTATGAAATAGCTTAACAAGAAACTGAACTAACTTAGGATGTAAATTATCATGTAATTCATCAATAAATAAAACATAGCCATTTTTTAATACATCCATCCAAGGGCCAGCAAAAGCAAATAATTTTTTTGTTCCGTCAGACTCATCTTCGAAATCAAAAAATACTGCCTCATTATGATTATTTAAATGAGCTGTTCTAACATCTACAACCTGTCCACCTTTCATATTATTAATTAGTAATTCTTTTAAAAAAGCTGGCATATCTGAAGGCAATGCAGAAGGATTAAACTCTTCTTTTTTAATTTCAATATCATTAATATTTAAATCTGCGGCTCGTAAGAATTTCATGATATCGTTTTTTTTATTTTCAACACATAGAGAAATACTATATTCTGGGGAAAAACCTCCAATATCACCAAATTTGAGTTTTTTATCAAACCAATCAAATAAAGGTTTCAATTGTTCACTATTTAATTGTACTGCTGTAGATAAAAATAGTGCATTTTCTCGTGTAGCCTCTTTCCATAATTGCTTAGTCCCTCCTAGTAATGAACTAAAACTCCAATCATAATTTTGTGTTTCAAAATTGAAAATTCGTTTAAACCATTTTTGAGCTCTCCCTTTAGGATATGCAAATAACCATTCTTCAAAAATTTTATCCTCAGTTGCTGAAAATCCATATTGGTAACGAATTCCATCAATAATAAAGATTACCTCAAACTCACTAGGTTGATTTAAAATTGTTGGGTCCAATTTAAATGGTACAACTGGTAATTTGTCCCCACGCTGTGAAGTTTGCGTTACAACTTTCTTCATTGTACGTAAGGATCTTAATAAATTAGACTTACCACTCGCATTAGCTCCATAAATGACAGCCGAATTTAATAGGCTTAAATCCTTTACACCTTCAATATTAAACGTATTTTCCGGTAATTCATCACCTTTTCCTTTCACCAAAGTAAATGTCTGGGTATCACGGAAAGAGCGAAAATTAGTCACATTCATCTCAACAAACATATTAACACCTAATCTCAATCATATTTTTGGAAAATTTTTCCAAAAATAGCACCAAAATTAATTTTGGTCAAACGTTAATTAATGTTAGTTTAAGCAAAATCGTGCCAATATCTTTCAACTCACTCTAAAAAATTTGAAATACTTTATAGAAATACTTAGTTAGCTTTACTTTTAACTTTACGAAAGTTCAAGAAATTTTTTCAGTGGTGGATAAAGCTAGTGATGGCACATAGATAAAAAGGTGGTCTTAATAGAACACATAAAATGAATTTCAGATAGCTTTTTTCTTTCCTTTAAAAGTTCGGTTATTTTGTAAATTATTATTCAATAATCTAATAGCTTATACTATCCTTATCCCCAATTATTATATAGTAAACTTGCTGAATTAATTTGCATCCAACTTATACAGTTTATGCTATAACACGGAGCATCGCTGACTTGCGCAATATTGTTGCTTTTAGCAATGCGTTGCTTAACCAGTGGTTCTATTACAGCATTTTTTGGTAATAATTTTCGCAAAATAGCAAGCCCGTAAGCTCGCGATACGTTGATTTTTTTCCCAAGACTACTCATCCTAATCCAGAGTTTTACCCCGCTAAAACCGACGTCATGCTGAGCGATCCTGCAATCAGGTTATCGTTGAAAAACGTAATATCGTCTTGTGGTTCACGTAATGCCATGATGTACAACAACGGCAAATAATGATCTGGCGTAGGCACAGAAAGCTCGGCTTTTTCACCTAACTGGTCATAATGCACCAAAGTTTCATCATCTTGCGTCGCAATCGCCTGATTGACTGTTTCACGGAAAGCAAACGCCCAGTCATACCCCGCGCCGATTTGATCAATATGTTCCCAGCTTATCGCTCTCAGATTATGCACAATGTTGCCGCTCCCAATAATCAACACACCTTGTTCTCGCAAAGCAGATAATTTTTTCGCCAAATTGAAATGCCATTCTGCCGATTGCAAACGGTTAAGGCTAAGTTGCACCACAGGAATATCGGTATTGGGATAGAGATATTTCAACACCGCCCATGCACCATGATCAAAACCACGCGTTGGATTTAGTTCGACATTTTCTGGCTGTAATAATGATCGCACTTGCTCCGCCAACTCAGGCGAACCGGGTGCGGGATATTGCACTTGGCTGAGTTCTTCAGGAAAACCATAGAAATCGTAAATCATTTCAGGGTGTTCACCTGATGTCACCTGCAAACGGCTGCTGTACCAATGCGCTGAAATCATCAAAATGGCTTTTGGTTTTGGAAAGTTTTGTGTAATTAGGCTGAAATTCTGATTGAACGGGTTTTCTTTATCTAACACGTTCATCGGGCTACCATGCCCAACAAACAATACAGGCATTTTTTTCATTATTTTCTCCTCAATATTTGATGGGGAGGATTGTACGGTTAAATCTTTGTGTGAAAAATACCCGTTTATGAACAACATTTTTTACTAATCGGAAATAATTAATAGTAAGGTTTAGAGATATGGGCGTATTAAATAGGGGGAAATATTACAAAGCGCGGTTAAATTTCACGAAAATTTTACTTAATTTTTACTTCATTCACAGTTTATTATCTTTATATTTAGGCGTATGATGACTATTAGTTTTACATAACCCCTAAATTTATTTAGGTAAATATATTATTTCTATTTAATAGGAGATTGAATAATGAAAAAATTATTCACAGCGGTACTTTCTGCGGCAGCCATTGCTGTACCTTTTTTTGCTTCTGCGAATACTGCACCACAAACAGAACAAAGTGCAGTACAACCGGAAAAAGCAAAAGGCGTTTGGATTGATGTACGTTCAGCCGAGGAATTTAACGCAGGTCATTTGCAAGATGCGGTGAATATTCCACACGATAAAATTGTTGAAGGCGTTAAAGCGATTGGCTCAGATAAAGATGCACCAATCAACCTTTATTGTCGTAGTGGCCGTCGTGCCGAAGCCGCACTAACAGAGCTGAAAAATGCAGGCTACACCAATGTAACCAACCATGGTGGTTATGAAGATTTGGTGAAAAAAGGTTTGAAATAAATCTCACATCATTAAAAACAAAAATCCCCTAGCATAAAGCGCTAGGGGATTTTTTCATTCCAAAGAGCGCTCAAATTTTGAGGTGTTTTTGCAAATCATCTTAAAAATTCGACCGCTTGTATTGTCCTCATTACACTAATTCTTATCTATTCGCTTAATCAATAAAAAGACCGCTAGTACTAATGCAATCGCACCGCAAATCAAGCTTGGTATTGGGATGCCATTACGCTGAGGGAGATTTTCGTTCAACGATAAAATAGACGCTGCAATAATGAGTGCGGCAATAATCAACATAATGCCCACTCGTTCGACAGTCTTACGAAAACGCTCTAATCCGTGGATTTCATGTTCAAGACGAATTTCCTTATTGCTGATTTTTTGTAAGAAAATTTTGACTTCTTCCGGAAGCGAAAGCCAGTTGTTGTAGCTGTCAGCAATTTTTTCGAAATTTTCACTAATCACGTGTTTAGGTGAAAATCGTTTCTTGAGCATTTGTGTAACATAAGGTTTAAGTACGGCTGCAATATCTAATTCAGGATAGAGATAACGTCCGATCCCCTCAATCTGGGCAAAACCTTTTGCTAGCAAATAAACGCCCTCAGGCATAATAATGCTATTTTCGCTCATAATTTTGGTAAAACGATTCATCAATTCACTGATATTTAACCCTGCCAAATTGCTTTCAGTGAGGAGCATGAAAATCTCAGAAAGATCATTTTCTAGCGCTTTTTCATTCGGCACATTATAACTGACAGCAAGCTGCTTAATGGTCTCGATGATTTTTCGCATATTTTTTTTAGAGGCATAGTACAAACAATTTCCAAGTAATTCGCGTTCTTTAGGGCTGAGTTTGCCCATTGCCCCCAAGTCAATAAAAGCAATCCGCCCGTCAGGCGTTAATAGAATGTTGCCAGGGTGGGGATCAGCATGAAAGAAGCCAAACTCAAATACTTGTTTCATATAGAGATCTAATCCAAGTAAAGCAACATCTTTAGCCAGTAAACCTTGTTGTTCAATCTGTGCTTTATTGGTCACTTTTGAACCATACACAAAATCCATACAAAGAATGTTATTGTTTGATAAATTCGAATAGGTTTGTGGGACTAAAATACGTGGATTTTGCTTAAAGTTATTAGCAAAACGCTCAATGCTACGACGCTCACTTTCAAGGGAGAGTTCTGTTGTAATGGATTCTTTGAAGGTATTTAATAACGCTTTAGGTTGAAGGTTAGAAATAATGTCGTTGCGTTGTTCTAGAAAATTCACGAGATCTTGTAAGATAAGTAAATCTGCCTTAATGACTTCTTCAATGCCTTCTCGCTTGATTTTTACCGCAACATCTTGTCCGTTTTTCAACCGCCCTTTGAATACTTGACCGATAGAAGCTGATGCCATAGGCTCTGAAGCAAGCGTTTCGAAATGTTCATGAATATCTATGCCTAATTCACGCTGAAATTTCTCTGCAATATCAATGGGCTGAACTTCTACTTTATCTTGCAATTTTTGTAGTTCAGTAATCATTTCAACTGGTAGCAAATCGCGGCGATCACTTAACATCTGCCCTAATTTAACGTAAGTTGTGCCCAGCTCTTCCATCGCTCGACGGATACGTTCATATACAGACACGCTTCCACTTGATTCATTGGCTAACTTATTTGAAAGGGATTCCGGTAACCACTTCTCTAAATTACTGCGTTCAAAAAACTCATCTAAACCATAACGTAATAAGATTTCTGCAACCTGCTTGGCACGTTGAAATTTGTTAAAAATAGCCATTGTAACTTTCCTCTTTGTGCATGCTATTTGGCGAGTATTTAAAATAAGGTTGATTTGCGACTAAATTGAGACAGGTCTTTTACATCTCTAACTGAAGATTTTCAAAAATTGCTGATGATTTCAGTTTATCTATTTTTCAATTGGACCTCTACAATTATTTCCAAGGCAAGCCACATTAGATTTTTTTAATTTAATACTAATAATCAAAATCTCAATGCGCTAAGTTTTGAAGGCTTTTGATTTAAAAGTGCGGTCAAATTTTGAAGTATTTTTGCAAATGCTCTTCAAAACTTGACCGCTTGTTTTTTACTTTAATTTAGCAGTGGTAATCCATTGTTTAAAGTCGTTTTTTCAATGTAGGTAATATTGCATCCCAAGCGGTTAAAGCTTCTTGCTCACTGAGTGGTGAACCTTTGGTATTTTTCTTATTGGTACCAAAAGTCATCTTAAATCTCACACTGCCATCATCTTTTTCCCAGATAAATAGATATCGATTTCCCTGCCACTTAACCAGTTTTTCACTGCCGGCCATGCCATTTATATTGCGCTTTCCTTTGCGGATGGTGCTGTATTTCGCCCACGAGAAGAGTTTATCCAAAGCACTATCTTTAGTGAAAAGATCTCGTTCTAATAGTGGTTTATCACCTTCCTCTAAAGATCCACCCGTCGTTAGCTCGGCATAAACGTCTTTATAGTCTTTGATTTTGATGCCCGCACTGCCAAAAAACGGCTCAGTTCCCTTATCGGCAATAAATCCTTCTGTTAAACAAACACCTTGTTGCTGTGGCATTTCAGTATCTTTACGATCTCTCAATTTGTCGAAAAAATCATTCCGTATATGCCCAATAGCTTCGTCAACTTTGCTTTTTTCCAGCTGTTTCAGGTTTGGGGGAGCTTTGCCGTTGACAGGCATAATGCGTACAAAAGCTCTAATGGAATAGGCATCGTTCTTGCCTAACTTAAAACTAAAATCAACATTATAAAGCATTCCATTTACCTGAGTTAATAAAGGGCTATCCCATGAAGCAGAAGCCTGTGTCACCGTAACTATCGCTTTGTTGGGAATAATAGTGCGGTACTCTATAAAACTCTCGTTTCCATTATATCCTTTTTCTTTAACCTCTAATGCGGATTCTACTTTCAGATTCCAATAATCTGGTCGCACTCTTATCTGCCAACCATTGTATTTAAGCCAACCAGTCCCACTTATACGGTTAGATGGTAAGTTAATTTGGTAGTGCCCACTGCAAAATGGCTGCTCAGTCCAATACGTTGCCGCATTTTGAGCATAATTGCTTGCTGTATTTTCTGCTGTTGAGTGGGTTTGGGGATGTTGACTGCAAGAAGACAACATAACACTAGTCAAAATAGTGCTATAAAACATCAGTCTAGAAATTTTCATCTTCGGCATGTGATTTCTTCCTTATTGTAAAGACAATGTTTCTAGATACACATCGGCCAACAAGAACAACATCCTGTTAATACTATTGCTATAGCACCATATAATAAGCCAATCTTAAATACATTTTTTCTACGATATTTACGGTTCATTTTTGTCTCTTTCTTAAGCTTTAAAGTTAATAAATTTAGTAAGTTTCTATTCATTAAAAATCTGATCAAATTCGTTTTTTCAATGTTGGCAATATTGCATCCCAAGCCGTTAAAGCCTCCTTTTCACTTAATGGGGAACCAGCAGAATTGTTATTACTGGTTCTGAAAGTCATCTTAAATCTCACACTGCCATCATCTTTTTCCCAGATAAATAGATATCGATTTCCCTGCCACTTAACCAGTTTTTCACTGCCGGCCATGCCATTTATATTGCGCTTTCCTTTGCGGATGGTGCTGTATTTCGCCCACGAGAAGAGTTTATCCAAAGCACTATCTTTAGTGAAAAGATCTCGTTCTAATAGTGGTTTATCACCTTCCTCTAAAGATCCACCCGTCGTTAGCTCGGCATAAACGTCTTTATAGTCTTTGATTTTGATGCCCGCTCTGCCCCAAAATGGCTCGGATCCCTTATCAGCAATAAACCCCTCTGTCAGGCAGACACCCTGTTGCTGCGGAATATCGCTCTCACTACGATCCCTCATCTTATTGAAAAAATCATCCTGTAAATACCTAATAGCTTCATCAACTTTACTTTTTTCAAGCTGTTTAAGGTTTGGTGGCTCTTTACCGTTGACAGGCATAATACGAACAAAAGCTCTAACCGTATAGGCATCGTTCTTACTTAATTTGAACCTATAATCGACATAATAGAGCATACCTTTTAGGTGCTTTGACACCGAGTGTTCCCAAGAACCAGGAGCCTGTGTCACCATAGCTATCGCTTTATTAGGAACGATTGTACGGTTTTCTATAAAGATATCACTTCCATTATGACCTAGCTCCTGGATCTTTGATGCCAACTCTACTGATTTATTCCAATAGTCTGGTCGTACGGTTATCTGCCAACCATTGTATTTAATCCAACTTGTGCCACCTTTACGATTGGCTGGTAAGTTAATTTGGTAACGCCCGCTGCAAAATGGCTGCTCAGTCCAATACGTAGCAGTATTACTCGCTGAATTTTCTACTGTTGAGTAGGATTGGGCATGTTGACTGCAAGAAGACAGCATAACACTAGTCAAAATAGTGCTATAAAACATCAGTCTAGAAATTTTCATCTTCGGCATGTGATTTCTTCCTTACTGTAAATTTGAGAATGCTAAATAATATGGCAGTTTTGCTAACGTTTTTCTTTCCATATTGCTCTTAGTCGATAAGTTTACATGCTTTAAGTGTAAAGTGCAACTCTTCACTATTCAAAATAGTGTTGAGTTAATTAAGAGAGGATTCAATACATTTTAGGGAGAATAAAAGGCCTTTTGACATTTCAAAAGACCTTTTTCACGCCAAAGTGCGGGCAGATTTTCGTTTACTAAATACAATAATCTTCTTTTAATAAGTGACGATAGGCATAAAGATAAGATGCACCGACAAATGCTGCACCACCCGTGACATTGCCTAAAAAGACAGGAATCATATTGAAGAAGAATTGGCTCCAAGTCACATTAGCACCGGCAAAAATCCCGGCAGGAATAATAAACATATTAGCGACAAAGTGTTGTAATCCGATAAGCACAAAAATCATCACGGGGAACCATATGGCTAGGATACGACCGGAGGTTTGTTTGGCGCCAAAATAGAACCAAATACCCATGCAGACCATCCAGTTACAGGCAATAGCTGAAACAAAGGCACGACCAAAATCCATTTGCACTTTAGCCTCGGCAATCGCGATGGTTTTAGCGGCAGCAGCACCTTCTGATAAACCGGCATAATGCCCTAAGAAATAGGCCATAAACAGCGCACCGAGCAGGTTGCCCAAACTCACTACAATCCAGTTACGAAATAATTTTTTAAGGCTTACTCTTTTTGTTAAACGGCCTAATGCCATCATCATCATATTTCCCGTGGCTAATTCACCACCACCGATTAATATACAAATCAAACAAATAGGAAACACAGCCGCACCAAGTAATGTTGATAGCCCACTCCACTCTGGAGGAATACCGCTCACTACTTTTAAATAGGCCATATAACCAAAACTCACATAGCCGCCACCTAAAAAACTTAAAATAGCCAGTGTTTTTAAGTGCCCTTCCGACTTAGCATAACTTTTATCAATAACATCTTGTAAGATTTCATGGGGATAAAGATCGCGATGCTGCATAATTGTACCTCTAGTGAAAATAAGACGGTAAAAATGTAGCAAACCACATAGCAAAATCGAAAGAATTGTTAAATATATGTACTGATTTTTAGTTATAACGAAATTGAATAATAATCTGAACCTAAAATTAGGTGTCTAGGTTCTTTTTTTGAGGGGCAAAGTGCGGTCAAAATTTAATGAATTTTTGCAAGAAATTATAAAAATTTGACTGCTTGTATGTATAGAAAAAGCGTTGTTCTAGCGATATAGAACAACGCTTTTGTTTTTAAATTATATGTAACTTAAAAGGGTTGTTTCTATATAAGGAAAGAATGAAAAATAAAACTCTAATTATTTCAACTTGTTGCAATCAAATATTGATAACTTCCTTAAAAATACGTAAAAATAACCCCGATAACAGAGTAATTATATCATTATATTTTACAATATTAACGTAAAATTTTTACACATTGCTTTCAAGAGCCAACCATTTATGTTCTCTGTTTTACTTTTTGAAAATAAAAACAGAGGACTTCTATACTTTGGTGTAAATAATTCTCTTGAATAAATTTCTGTTCTATAGCTATGCTCTATTTTTGAGTTTCAAATGTAGTATGGAGTTATCAAAATTGACAACTCCATAAATAATATTCTTATTCTTTGTTTAATCTAACAAGAAAATGCTTAAATTGTTCTTCGTCGTTATTCAACTTTCCGAAAAATAACTCATCAATTTGCTCAATTAACGGAACAGCTGTTTGTAATATTTTTTCTCCTTTTGAGACCTTTGCAAAATCCCCTCAAAATCCCCTAAATTCCCACCAAGACATTTAGGGGATTTTTCATGAGCACCTTCTTCCAACAAACCGTCCAAGCCATGATTGCCAAACACATCGACCGCTTCCCGCTATTGAAGTTGGATCAAGTGATTGATTGGCAGCCGATCGAACAGTACCTGAATCGTCAAAGAACCCGTTACCTTAGAGACCACCGCGGCCGTCCAGCCTATCCCCTGCTGTCCATGTTCAAAGCCGTCCTGCTCGGACAATGGCACAGCCTCTCCGATCCCGAACTCGAACACAGCCTCATTACCCGCATCGACTTCAACCTGTTTTGCCGTTTCGACGAACTGAGCATCCCCGATTACAGCACCTTATGCCGCTACCGCAACTGGCGGCGCAAGACGACGCCCTGTCCGAATTGCTGCAACTGATTAACCGCCAACTGACTGAAAAAGACCTAAAAGTAGAGAAAGCATCCGCCGCCGTCATTGACGCCACCATTATTCAAACCGCCGGCGGCAAACAGCGTCAGGCCATAGAAGTCGATGACGAAGGACAAGTCAGCGGTCAAACCACACCGAGTAAAGACAAAGATGCCCGTTGGACAAAGAAAAACGGTTTATACAGACTCGGTTACGAAACAACATACCCGCATCGATTCTGAAATCGCTTTCAGATGGCATTTCCGTATCAAGTGCGGTCGTTTTACAACCAGTTTTTTAGCAGCCCGCGAACAAATCGTTCAGCCCTTCGGCGATGGTCGGGTGGGTGAAGATTTGGTTTTTGACATAGCGGGCAGGGACGCGGAAATCGATTGCCATTTTAAACAGGTTGATGATTTCGTGCGCTTCGGCGCAGAACAGGGTTACGCCGAGGATTTCGCCGCTGTGCGCGTCCACCACGGCTTTGAGCAGGCCGTCGGTTTGGTTGAGGATTTTGGCTTTCGGAATCGCGTCGGCTTTCAGTTTCAACACTTTCACCTCGCGCCCCGATTGCTGCGCGGCGGTTTCGGTTAAGCCGATATGGGCGAGCGGCGGCTCGGTAAAGGTGGCGGTCGGGAACGGGGTGCGGTCGGCGCGGTTGCGTTTGCCGTCGCCGAAAAGCTGTTCGCGCACGATGCGATAGTCGTCGAGCGAGATGTAGGTGAACATCGGGCTGCCCGCCACGTCGCCCATCGCCCAGATGTGGTTTTTGCCTTGCACGCGCAGATGGTCGTCAACGAGGATGAAGCCGCTCGGGTCGGTTTCGATGCCCGCGTTTGCCAAGCCCAATCCTTGCGTGTTCGGCACGCGGCCTACGCCCACCAGCACCGCGTCGGCGGTAAATTCGCCTTGCGAGGTGATGACGCTGGTGTCCGCCGTATTGTCGCGGAACGCTTCAATTTTCACGCCTTGCAACACCTTGATGCCTTTGCTGTTTAATACGCGCAGCATTTCTTCGGCGATGTCGCGATCTTCACGCGGCAGGAAGCGGTCGCCGCCATCGAGAATGGTGATTTCGCTGCCGAAAGCGTGGAACATAAAGGCAAATTCCAAGCCGATGTAGCCGCCGCCGATGATGACGAGGCGGCGCGGGCGTTCGTTCAGCGCGAGTACACCGGTGCTGTCCAGTACGCGCGGGCTGTCTTCGCCCGCTACGCCCAGGCGGCGCGGGGTGGCACCGGTGTTGATGAAAATGCGTTCGGCGGTAAGGGTTTGCTCGCCGCCGTCTGGGTCAGTCAGTTTGACCGTGCGATCATCGAGAAACTCGGCGCGCGCGTTGAGCACGGTTACGCCGTCCAGATTGTCCAGTTTGGCGAAATTGGCGGCGCGCAATTTCGGAATCAGGGTGTTTTTCGCGTTCATCGCCGCCGCAAACACCGCCGCTTTGTCGGCGTTATGCCCGCGCTGCTCGCTCTCGACA
The DNA here is from genome assembly GCF_001838635.1 of Haemophilus sp. HMSC71H05. Taxonomy (NCBI): domain Bacteria; kingdom Pseudomonadati; phylum Pseudomonadota; class Gammaproteobacteria; order Pasteurellales; family Pasteurellaceae; genus Haemophilus; species Haemophilus sp. HMSC71H05. The sequence goes on along the minus strand of NZ_KV838019.1, from coordinate 14,617 downwards.
ATCAGTTTTTTGCTGGGAATACAGCCGATGTTGATGCAAGTGCCGCCGTACATCTGCGCCGACTGTTCCACCAGCACGACCTGTTGCCCGTGTTTCGCCAAATCCGCCGCCAGCGTTTTGCCCGCTTTGCCAAAGCCGATAATAAGATTTTGTGTGTGCATAATTTGTCTCCGTGAAATGATGGATTGCGCACCAATTATAGACCTTATCGATTTGTTTTTACATAAGACCTTTGCAAAATTCCCCCAAAATCCCCTAAATTCCCACTAAGACATTTAGGGGATTTTTTATGACTACCTTCTTCCAGCAAACCGCCCAAGCCGTGATTGCCAAACACATCAACCGCTTCCCTCTATTGAAGTTGGATCAGGTGATTGATTGGCAACCGATCGAACAGTACCTGAACCGTCAAAGAACCCGTTATCTCCGAGACCACCGCGACTGTCCCGCCTATCCCCTGTTGTCCATGTTCAAAGCCGTCCTGCTCGGACAATGGCACAGACTCTCCGATCCCGAACTCGAACACAGCCTCACACTGCAAATGCTTGATCCCGAAATCGCCATTGAGTTTGACAGCGACCCCAAACAGGCACGCGCCAGCCGCCAAGACGCGCTCAAAGATGCCGCCACACGTAAAATCTAGATAGCTGGCGCACATATGCCCTTCCCCGGCATCGGACACGTCCGTGCCGAAAGCAACGGCAGCTATACTTGGGTGCCGGTGGAATATACCCCGATCGAAATCGACGGCAAAGTGCAATAATTTAACAAAAACCGACCGCACTTTTCTTAGAGGAAGCCGTCAAATGACGACTTTTTTGTGTTACGGCGATTTTCCTTTATAATACAAAAATTTTTATGAATTAACAAAGGCAGGAATTATGGCGGTAGAAGCAGCTAACGGCGATTTATTGCACGTGGTGGAGTTATTGGGGGCGGCGGTAGTTGCCGTGCCGTTATTTAAACGTTTAGGTCTAGGCTCGATTCTGGGTTATTTGGCTGCGGGGCTGGTTATCGGACCCTTCGGATTAAAGCTCGTTACCGATTCCCACGCTATTTTGCATATTGCGGAATTCGGCGTGGTGATGTTTCTGTTTTTGATCGGGCTGGAAATGAAGCCGTCGCATTTATGGAAATTGCGTAATCAGATTTTCGGCTTGGGTACCCTGCAGGTGACTTTTTCCAGTCTGTTCCTTACCCAAATCGGGCTGGCTTACGGTTTTTCTTTAGTGATGTCGTTTATTTCGGCGGTAGGTTTTACACTCACCTCCACCGCAATGGTCATGCAGATTATGGACGAACGTCATGAAATCAGCACACCGCAAGGTCAGCGCATTGTCTCCATTTTGCTGTTTGAAGATTTGCTGATTGTGCCCATGCTGGCGATTGTAGCATTTCTAGCACCCGATAATCCCAATGCCGTTGCCGATGCCGTACCGATATGGCAGAAAATCGGTGTTGCCGCGCTTTCTTTGGCAGCGTTGATTGCTACAGGTATTTGGCTGCTCAATCCGCTGTTTAAAATTCTGGCAAAATCCAAAGCACGCGAGGTGATGACTGCCGCCGCGCTGCTGGTGGTACTCGGTGCGGCTTATTTAATGGAGCTGGGCGGTCTGTCTATGGCGATGGGTGCGTTTCTGGCGGGAGTGCTGCTGTCGGAATCCGACTTCCGTCATCAGCTTGAAGCGGATATCGAACCGTTCCGAGGCCTTTTGCTCGGGCTGTTTTTCTTAGCTGTCGGGATGTCGCTGGATGTGGCAACGGTGCTCAATAACTGGAAGGTAATTCTTTCCGCCACTGTACTGATGATTATCTTGAAATGCCTTGCCATTTATGGAGTGGCGCGTTTTGCCAAAGCAAGCCATCACACCGCGATACACCGCGCCGTACTGATGTCGCAGGGCGGTGAATTCGCCTTCGTATTACTCGCCTCCGCTGCCGTACAACGGGCGATTAATGCGGAAGTGCTAGCGAATATGACGGCAATCGTGGTGCTCTCCATGGTTATGACACCCTTTAGCGTTATGCTGTTCGACCGCTATTTCAAAGAACCCCGCGCAGCTGCGGCAGTGGACGATGTGGAAGAACATGCGGGCGAACTCAACGGCAACGTGCTGATTATCGGATTCGGGCGCATGGGGCAGGTGGTCAGCCAAATGCCGCTAGCCTACGGTGCCACTATTTCCATTCTGGACAACGATCCCGACACCATCAACGTCGCACGCGAATACGGTTTCAAAGTCTATTACGGCGAAGCCACCCGCGCCGACGTGCTGCATGCCTGCGGCGTAGAACACACCGACATCGTAGCGGTATGCGTGGACAACGGAGAAAGTGCGGTCAGAATTGTGGAAAATATTCATCATATCAACCCGAACGCCAAGGTGTTCGTGCGCGCCTGGGACAGACGCAATGCGCTGGCCCTAGTGAAAGCGGAAGCGGATTTCGTAGTGCGCGAAACCTTCTATTCTTCCATGAAAATGGGCGATGAAATCGTCAAGGCATTGGGTGCTAGCGTGCAGGAATTACGTGCCGTACACGACAAAGTACGCGACGCCGACAAAGAACGCTTCGCTTTGGAAATTGCCGGCAAGGAATTTGAAGGGCGCAGATTACTGTTGGGGAATATAAAGAAAAATTCGTAAAATAGAGCGCACTTTTGTAGCTACAAGCGATGGAATTTAAGCGAAAAATTGCAAAACACCGCACTTTTTACGCCCGTCCGGAACGCAGGCGGTGTTGGCGGATGTTTTTCAGCAGGCGGAACAGTTCCGCCCACGCGGAGCGTTTCGGCTGCGGGGTGTTGCCTGTGCCGATGAGCTTCATTTGATAAGCATACCAGCCCAGTTCGAGGAAGACGCCATAAGCCTCCAGCGCCAGTATCTGAACTAAACGCAGCTACTGATTTAAGCTCGCCTCCATAGCCTAGTTCCCAGCCTTTCCAGTCTTTTTCAGTAGCATTTGTCATATTAAAGTTAATAGCTTTGGATGTATGATTATAGACTTCAATCGGCAAGCTACTCGTATCTAAATGACTGCTACACGCAGTCAGAAATGAAGATAAGCCTACAAATAATAATGCGATTATTTTTTTTCATAGTTTACCTTTTATATTTATAAAAATAATTAGAGTGAACTCTATCTATTATACATTTGGTGTACCAGCAAGTCATCATGTGATTACTGAATTCTTATTCAGTGATAGTGATCTATTTCTCTAATTTCGCTTTAAAGCTTACCACTGCGTTTTTTTCTTCTAAAGTGCGGTCGGTGGTGGAACAATGTCGTCCAAGTTAGAAACGGTATAAGGAAACATCGTTTGTTACATTTTTCTATAAATCAAAATCCGCGTAAATTCAGTCGGGTAGTCCAATCTGAATGTCGTACCGGGTGAATGGTAGAGACGAAACTCAACGGTAACGTTAGGGTATTTATCGATAGAAAATTCATAGGATGTGAAAAAATATGTGGTTTCATCAAAAACTGTTTTCAATGTTTCTGATTTTTCTTCACTTTTTTTAAGATTCAGATGAAAGTATTTTGTCAATTCATCTTTGTCAAATAGGATATTTATTGAACCTTTGCTTTGATCCCAATAGAGATTAAGTTTCGTATTCTGTTTTAACTCTTTAGGTACAACCAAATGAACCTTTGATTTTTCCAAAGTGTAGCTTGTATAACCGTTTTTCATGTTTGTATGAGTAAGAACCTTGATATTCCTACGTTTATATTGCAATGAATCAGGATCAACAGATTGTTTTTTCTCCATAATTTCAGATGCAATATCAATCATTTCTGCTAAATAGGCTTTTTCCAATTGGATTTCTGTTTGTGTCATGGAAAATATATTTTGCGAATAGAACAATAAAAAAATAACAGATAATTTCGAAAGAATTTGTTTAAAATTTTCCATATATTCTTACTCCTGAAGATGTTCAAAGGAAATAAAGCAAAGATACATCGTGTTCTTTTTTCTGATTCGAGTGATGTTACTCATCTAAGAAATGTTCTCCTTGATATCTATACTATTTTCCAGTATTCAAATAAAGATATATTAGATTTGGATGCGGTGCAATAAATTGAATATTTATTTCGTTTTAGCGTTTGAGCGAGATAAGGCGCAGGAATAATTGATGTCAAAATGATAGATAAAAAAGAGGCCTTTCAATGAAAGGTCTCTCTTCGTATTGATAATCTTGTATTAATACAATTTAGAATGGAATGTTATCATCAAATGCGTCCATTGGTGGCTCAGCTTGTGGCGCTGGCGCAGATTGTGCTGGACGAGATTGATAGCTTGGTTGTGGTGCTGATTGTGCAGGTGTATAACCGCCCATCTCTTGAGAGCGACCACCTAACATTTGTAAGTTATCACCTTGGATTTCAGTGGTGTAACGATCTTGGCCGTTGTTATCTTGCCATTTACGGGTTTTTAAACGACCTTCAACATAAACTTGTGAACCTTTGCGTAAGTATTGCCCCGCAATTTCTGCTAAACGACGATATAACACGATACGGTGCCATTCGGTGACTTCACGACGTTCACCTGTGTTTTTATCTGTCCAGCTTTCACTTGTTGCCACGCTGATATTTGCTACCGCTTCGCCATTTGGCATCGTGCGGATTTCAGGATCATTACCTAAATTACCCACGATGATTACTTTATTAATACCTGCCATAGAATCCTCTATATTTTAGAAATAAGATGAAAAATTTTGGCTATTTTGCCTTAAAAGAAACAAAAGATCCATAAAAATTAACTGGATATTTGCACAGATATTGAAATATGCGATAATGGTCGCAATTTTTGAATTTATTTTCTTAAGGCAATCGCTTTTTTTATGGATACTATCGACATTCGTGGGGCTAGAACCCACAACCTCAAAAACATCAATTTAACCATTCCGCGCGATAAATTAATTGTGATAACAGGCTTGTCTGGTTCGGGCAAATCTTCTTTAGCATTTGATACGCTTTATGCGGAAGGGCAGCGTCGTTATGTGGAATCGCTCTCTGCTTATGCGCGTCAATTCCTTTCTTTGATGGAAAAACCGGATGTGGATTCGATTGAGGGCTTGTCGCCGGCGATTTCTATTGAGCAAAAATCCACTTCTCATAATCCGCGTTCAACCGTGGGCACGATCACCGAAATTTACGATTATCTGCGTTTGCTGTTTGCTCGCGTAGGGGAGCCGCGTTGTCCAGATCATGATGTGCCATTAACGGCACAAACCATCAGTCAAATGGTGGATAAAGTTTTAAGTCTGCCAGAAGAAAGCAAAATGATGTTGCTTGCGCCTGTGGTGAAAAACCGTAAAGGTGAGCATGTTAAGTTGTTAGATAGTTTAGCGGCACAAGGTTATATTCGTGCAAGAATTGATGGTGAAATCTGTGATTTATCCGATCCACCAGAACTTGCTTTACAGAAAAAACATACCATTGAAGTTGTGGTGGATCGCTTTAAAGTGCGGTCAGATTTAGCCACACGTTTGGCGGAATCCTTTGAAACGGCTTTGGAGCTTTCTGGTGGTACAGCAGTTGTGGCGGATATGGATAATCCTAAGGCTGAAGAATTGGTTTTCTCGGCAAACTTTGCTTGTCCACATTGTGGCTATTCCGTACCAGAATTAGAGCCTCGCTTGTTCTCATTTAATAACCCAGCAGGGGCGTGTCCGACTTGTGATGGCTTAGGTGTTCAGCAGTTCTTTGATGAAAGCCGTGTGGTGCAAAATGAAAGCATTTCCCTCGCAGGCGGTGCGGTGAAAGGTTGGGATCGTCGTAATTTCTATTACTATCAAATGCTTACCTCGTTAGCGAAACATTATAAATTTGATATTGAAGCGCCATACGAAGATTTGCCTCAAAAAATTAAAGATATTGTGATGCACGGTTCAGGCAAGGAAGAAATTGAATTCCAATATATGAACGACCGTGGCGATGTAGTGATCCGCAAGCATCCTTTTGAAGGGATATTGAATAACATGGCACGCCGTTACAAAGAAACGGAATCCATGTCTGTACGCGAAGAATTGGCAAAAAATATCAGCAACCGCCCTTGTGCAGATTGTGGTGGTTCACGTCTTCGCCCTGAAGCTCGCAACGTGTATATCGGCAGCATTAACTTGCCGCAAATTTCAGAGAAAAGCATTGGTGAAAGCCTTGAGTTTTTCCAAGGGCTTACCTTAACCGGTCAAAAAGCACAAATTGCGGAAAAAATCCTGAAAGAGATCAGAGAGCGATTAGAATTCTTAGTGAATGTGGGCTTGAATTATCTTTCCCTTTCTCGTTCTGCCGAGACCCTTTCGGGCGGTGAAGCACAACGTATTCGTCTTGCAAGTCAGATTGGTGCGGGATTAGTGGGTGTCATGTATGTGTTGGATGAGCCTTCTATCGGTTTGCATCAACGCGATAATGAACGCTTACTAAATACACTGATTCACTTGCGTAATTTGGGTAACACCGTGATCGTGGTGGAACATGATGAAGATGCCATTCGAGAAGCCGATCATATTATTGATATTGGCCCTGGAGCTGGTGTACATGGTGGCCAAGTGATCGCTCAGGGGACAGCCAAAGAAATTATGGCGAACCCAAATTCTATTACGGGTAAGTTCTTATCGGGTGAAGAAAAAATCGAAATTCCGAAAAAACGAACCGCACTTGATAAAAGCAAACTTCTAAAATTAAAAGGGGCAACAGGGAATAATCTGAAAGGTGTGAATTTAGAGATCCCAGTGGGCTTATTTACTTGTATTACGGGGGTATCAGGTTCAGGTAAATCAACGCTAATTAATGATACGTTATTCCCATTGGCTCAAAACGCCTTAAATCGTGCGGAAAAAACGGATTTTGCGCCTTATAAATCCATTGAAGGCTTGGAATATTTCGACAAAGTGATCGATATTAACCAAAGTCCGATCGGTCGTACACCGCGTTCTAACCCTGCGACTTACACCGGTTTATTCACGCCAATACGTGAATTATTTGCGGGCGTGCCAGAAGCGCGTGCACGTGGTTATAACCCGGGACGTTTTAGTTTTAACGTGCGTGGTGGTCGTTGTGAAGCGTGCCAAGGTGATGGCGTGCTGAAAGTTGAAATGCATTTCTTGCCGGATGTGTATGTACCTTGTGATCAATGTAAAGGTAAACGCTATAACCGTGAAACCTTAGAGATCCGATACAAAGGCAAAACTATTCACCAAGTGTTAGATATGACGGTGGAGGAAGCTCGCGAGTTTTTTGATGCGATCCCAATGATTGCGCGTAAATTGCAAACCCTAATGGATGTAGGCTTGTCTTATATTCGTTTAGGTCAGTCTTCTACCACGCTTTCAGGTGGTGAGGCACAACGCGTTAAGTTAGCGACAGAGCTTTCAAAACGCGATACGGGTAAAACCCTTTATATTTTGGATGAACCGACAACCGGCTTGCATTTTGCTGATATTAAACAACTTCTCGAAGTGTTACACCGCTTGCGCGATCAAGGCAATACTATCGTGGTGATCGAACACAACTTAGATGTGATCAAAACCGCAGACTGGATTGTGGATCTTGGCCCTGAAGGGGGCAGTGGCGGTGGTCAAATCATCGCGACAGGCACACCGGAAGAGGTCGCTAAAGTCAAAGGTTCGCACACCGCGAGATTCCTAAAAGACATCTTAACAAAAGGCTAGAAAAACCAACCGCACTTTTGAACATTATCAAAGTGCGGTTATTTTTTGAGGTTTTTTAATGGCGATTTCCAAAAGGCGGTTTGGCGAACCAGACGATTATGAATAATGCTAGGAAAGTAATTGCCGATAGCCAGAAAATCTCATTCGCGCCAATAATAAAACCCTGAGCAGTGATTTGTCTGGCAAGATATGATGCTGTTTGTTGTTCGTTTAAACCAAAACTTGCCATCGTCTGGAAGAACTGTTGGGAAATTGGATTATATGGAGTAATCGCTTCCGTGAGTTGAGTATGATGCACAGCTTCACGGTTATACCACATAAAGGTTGTGAGGGATGTTCCTACTGAACCAGCAAGGGTTCGAAGGAAATTAAATAAACTCGATGCCGAAGCCATTTTTTCGGGTGGTAAACCTGAGAGCGTAATTGTGGTCAGCGGCATAAAGAAGCAAGCAACCGCTAAACCTTGCACAAATTGTGGCAAGGCAACATCGGCAAAGGTCATTTCCGGCTCAAAGGTCACGGCTCGCCAATAAAAGGTCAGGGCATAAACCATAAAGCTGATTGTGACTAAAATTCGCATATCAATTTTATACCCTAATTTACCGATGATTGGCGAAAGTAAAATCGGGAATAATCCCACTGGGGCGGCTGCGAGCCCTGCCCAAGTCGCGGTGTAGCCATAAACTTGTTGGAGTAGAAGTGGGATAAGTACAACCGATCCCAAATACACTAAAAAAGCGAGACTAGTTGAAAGGCAGCCTACGCTAAAGTTGCGTGATTTAAAAAGTGAAATATCTACAACGGGATTGTCATCCGTCAGTTCCCAAATAGTGAGCGCGATCAAACACACAACCGCAATCACGGTGAGAACAATAATCTCCGTTGAATTAAACCAATCTTGCTCTCTTCCTTGGTCCAGCATTAATTGTAAACAGCCTACGCCGAGAACCAGTAAAACAAGCCCAACAGTATCAATAGGTTGATGAGATATTTGGCTTTCTCGATCGCCTAAAATCTTCCAACTCATTAAGACGACGGCCAATCCAATGGGAACATTGATGAAAAAGATCCAACCCCAATGAATGTTATCGCTGATCCAGCCTCCTAGAATTGGCCCGAAGATAGGGGCAACCACCACGGTCATTGACCAAAATGCCAGTGCCATGCCACGTTTTTTAGGCGGATAGTTATTGAGTAATAAACTTTGCGAAAGAGGAATGATTGGACCGGCAACTGCACCTTGGATGACGCGGCAAATAATCAACATTTCCAAACTGTGTGAAATGCCACAAAGCCAAGAGGCAAGGACGAAAAGTAAGGTTGAGATTAAAAATAACCGCACTTCACCGAAACGTTTTGCCAGCCAACCGGTGATAGGAATTGAGATCGCATTGGCCACACCGAACGAAGTGATGACCCATGTGCCTTGGCTGAATGAAGCCCCTAAATCACCTGCAATAGTAGGAATGGCAACGTTAGCGATGGTGGAATCAAGCACCTGCATAAACGTCGCAAGCGAGAGCGCTAACGTGAGAATAACCAGTGCACCGCCTTGTACCGGCGTAAAATGAGATTGCGACATTGTGAAACCTAATAGCTATTGTCGCGAATAATGGATTCGATCAAATTATTGACCGCACTTTCATCATATTGCAGCACATTCGTGGAATAAAGCGTTGTAGCTGGCGCTTGGTTACGCAAGGTTTCACCTTGGCTATCACTCACATTCACTTTCACAGTCGCAGAAAGACCGATACGTAGTGGATTTTCAGCTAGCTGTTGCGGATCTAATTGAATACGCACAGGCACACGTTGCACCACTTTGATCCAGTTACCGGTCGCATTTTGAGCGGGCAATAATGAGAATGCGCTGCCCGTACCCATTTCAATTCCGACGACTTTTCCATTAAAGGTTTTATCTTTGCCGTAAAGGTCGAAATGAATTTCAACTGGCTGACCAATTCGCATATGGGTTAATTGTGTTTCTTTGAAGTTGGCATCTAACCACATTTGATCGGTAGTCACCACTGCCATTAATGCCCCGCCAACAGAAACCGCTTGCCCTACTTGCGCATTACGACGAGCCACATAGCCTTTAATTGGGCTACGGATTTTCGTACGTTCTAAATTTAACCAAGCTTGTTTTAAATTACTGACCGCACTTTGAATTTGGGGCTGTTCACTTAAAGGACCATCTAGCAATAAGGCTTGATTTGCCTCAAGTTGGTTTTGTGAGGTCATTAAGTTTGCTTTGGCGAGTTCAACCGCTTCTTTGGCGTGTTGGAAAGATTCTTTATCAATCGCCCCATCTTTCACCAATTGAACGCGACGATTCAAGTTTCCTTGAGCTTGAGCAAGGGTAATTTCATTCGCACGAACGGCGGATTTCAATTGTTTTACGGTGTAATTCAGTTGTGAAACTTGGCGAACGGCATTGGCTAAATTACTTTTAGCTTGCTCAAAACTTAATTTGGCATTGGTATCATCCAGCTCTAATAACACGTCACCGGCTTGTACGGGATCCATATTATCGACATTAATTTTCGAAATATTTCCCGCTACTTGTGATGAGACCATCACCTGATTGCCACTCACATAGGCATCTTCGGTTTCTTCAAAGCCTTTAATAAAGAAAAACCAATAAGCTGCAGAACCGATTGCAATCAGAAGAAGCAAAAGAATAAAAATGGAAAGCCCTTTTTTGCGTTGTTGAGATTTGTTATTTGAGGAAGTTTGAGTATCTGTTTGTTGATCGGTCATAATGCGAGCCTTATGAAAAAATGCTGAAGTAAAAAAGGCTTCAGTCTATAAAATATGAATGTTCGTTCATTATGAACGTGAATTAGAATTATTTCAAGAATGACCGCACTTGTTGAGATAAAAGTGCGGTCAATTTTAATGGCGTTTTTTCATTAAGCCATTTATGCCAAGTAAAATCAAACTGGTCCAAATCGGCACATAAGTGAAGTAATCGGAAGGGGAAACTTGTGTGTTGAGCCAAAATATCGCAATTAAAAAGAGCAAAGTAGGTTCGAGATAACTGAGCACGGCGAATACACTGACCGGAATTTGTTGACTTGATTTTAAATTGGCAGACAAACCGATTGCACTCACTAAACCTAATGCAGGCAATAAATACCAATATCGGCTTTCACTGATTACAAAAGAAAATTGCTGTTCTTGTATGAGCAAATAAATGAGGCAAGGAATGGCAATGAAGCACACATCAAGTGTGATCCCTTGCAATGCGGGGATCTTCATGGCTTTACGGCTTAAATAATAATAGGGATAAACTAGGCACACCCAGAGGCTGCTCCATGAAAAGGTTTGATTGTGCCAAAGCTCATGTGCCACACCGCAGGCGGCGATACATAAAGCGATGATTTGAATGGTGGAAAGGGTTTCTTTCAGCCAAATGCGTCCCAGTAATGCCATCACTAATGGGAATAAAAAATACCCCATAGCGATGTTTACTCCTTCGCCATTAACGGGGGCCCACATAAATAACCAAAATTGACTGCCGGCATCAAGTGTACCGAGCAAAAACAACATCCAACGTTTTTTGTCTTTACCTAAGGTTTCATTGACTAATTTTGATAATGAACGACAACCTACGGTTGGGAAGATAATCAAAAAGAGTCCAAATACCATCATGACCATTCGCCAAGCAAACACATCCGTGCCGTTAAGCGGCTGTAGCCATAAGCTGAATAGATATAGCAATCCAAATAAAAATTGCGAGATGATGCCGAGAAAAATACCTTGAGCCATTTTTATATTTCCTTAGGTTTGATAACGTCATTATAAAAGTCTGGTGTGGTAAATTTTCTCAATATAAAATGATTGGTGATTATTTTTCTCAATTTTAAGCGTTATTTTGCATTTATTTTCAAGGGGCAAACATGGAATTAGATAAATTAGATCGGGATATTTTAAATATCCTCCAACAAGATGTGACTTTGCCGTTAAAAGAGCTCGCTGAAAAAGTGCATAGCTCGGTGGCAACCTGTCAGCGTCGAATTCAATTACTGACAGAAAAAGGGGTTATTACCAAACAAGTGGCGGTGGTATCGCCAAAGGCAGTGGGCAGAGGCATTAGTGTTTTTGTGATGGTGGAAATGGACAACCAACATTCCCGCTTTCAAGAGTTATTTGAACGAAAAATGCGACAAGAAACCGATGTGGTGAGCTGTTATGAAATTTCTGGCGATTATGATTTTATGCTGCTTATTCACGCTGAAAGCATGGAAAGTTACCATTCGTTTACCCGTCGCGTTCTAACCGGTGAATATCATGTTCGTACTTATAAAAGTTTATTTGTTATGAATTTTACCAAAGCGGAGAGTGGGATTTTGTTATAGTTTTTGAGTACAAAAGCAAAATTAATATGTGTTTGTTTTTTCTAGGGTAATTAATTTACATACTTTTACACAAATGATCTCGAAAATTCCTAGATTTTATTAAGCCTGTGTTAGATAATGGGGATTGGTCTCTGCTTGGGCATTTTGAGGCCGGCTCATAGTTTTATAATAGTTAAATTTATGCAAAGGAGTTTCATTTTTTTATGAATAAGATTTTTAAAGTGATTTGGAATCGTACTACACAATCGTTGGTAGTAACGTCCGAATTAGCAAAAGGGCAAGTGAAATCATCTTCTGATGTTTCAGTGCCGACAGTTGTAGGTCGAGTCAGTAAATTATTTAAATTAAGTGCTATTGCATTGGCAACATTAGGTGTTGCGGGACAGGCTAGTGCAATCACTTCTACCATGACACAATTCAGTGGTAATGCAAGTAATTATTTAGTTGCAGCTGGTGGTGGTACTGCGACTGGTACTGGTGCTATTGCTATTGGACATACATCTAAGGCAAATAACGGTGGAACGGCTATTGGACGTTTTTCTGAAGGAACTGGTTCAAATAGCTCTGCCTACGGTATTGCTGCAAAAGCGACAGGTACTAAATCAGTTGCAGTTGGTTCAGATGCAAAAGCAATTTCAGATTATGCGATCGCTATGGGAGCTGGTGCTCAAGGTGCTAATGTTAGTGCTACAGCTGTCGGACATAATGCTACTGCAACAGGTAATGCTGCAACTGCTTTAGGTGCTAATGCAAATGCTTCTAATCAAAGTGCAATCGCGATTTCTGCAGGTCCTAATACCACAACTGCAAGTGGAGTTGGTTCTATAGCAATTGGTACGAATGTAACTTCGAGTGGAACTGGAAATATTGCAACCGGTGCGAATGCAAATGCAACTGGAGATGGTGCTATTGCAACTGGTTTAGGTTCAGTAGCAAATGGAAATAATGCATTAGCAGTTGGAACAAATGCAAATGCAACAGGTGCGAATGATGTTGCGTTAGGTGCGGGTTCAGAAACCGGAAGTCGTAATGCATTAACTTCAATTACAATTAATGGAACTGAAGTTGGTAATAATGGTAAATCAAGCGGAACCGCTGTTTTAGCAGTAGGTAACAGCACTGAGGCTAGACAGGTTCAATATGTTTCAGCTGGTCTAATTAGCGCTGATTCTACTGACGCGATTAACGGTTCACAGCTTTACAACGTGATCACAGTCGTAAATTCAACAGCAAGTACAGCAACAGCCGCAAAAACGGCTGCAGATAATGCACAAGCTACTGCAGGTAATGCTCAGTCTACAGCAACAGCGGCAAAAAGTGTTGCAGATCTCAGTCAGACTATTGCAACAACTGCAAGCATTACTGCAACAACGGCAAAGACTACAGCAAACAATGCATTGGAGTTAGCTAATCAAGCCGCTAATATTTATTTCCATGTAAATGATGGAACAGAGGATATAGATAGACTTCCTTCAGAGGAGAGTTTAAGAACTAATGGCGGCTCAGTTCGTTCGTCTGCTGGTGCACAAGGTATATTTTCTATTACAGCAGGTATGCGAGCAACAACCACCGAAACAGCATATAATGCAATTGCTATGGGTAACGGTGCTTCAGCAGCATCTGAAGATGCAGTGGTAGTGGGTTCTAATAGTGCAGCTCGCACGGGTACGGTAAATGCAACCATATTAGGTGCTAATTCTGTGGCAGAAGCAAATTCAGTGAATGCAACCGTAGTGGGACAATTCTCTGCAGCGGGTAAAGATTCTGTGAATGCGACCGTTGTGGGTTCAAGAAGCTATGTTCGTCCAAATACAAATGATGGTACAGCATTAGGTCATTACGCTGGTGTGGATAACAGCACAACAAATGGTACATCGGTTGGTGCTCGCACTTGGGTTGGTGAAAATGTGAATAATGGCACCGCGTTAGGTGTGTATAACCTTGTTGGTAATAATACCCAAAATACCATTGCTGTAGGTGTTGCAAATAACGTAAAAGATGGCGTTAAAAATAACACGATTATTGGACACGGTAATACTATTGCATCAAACGGTACAACTGTATTGGGTAATAACTTAACTATCGCTGCGGGTTTAGATGAAGCGGTAGTATTAGGTAATCATTCAACTACAACTGGCTCTCATGCTATTGCAAATGTAACTGAAGCAACTGTAGGAAATTTAACCTATAGTGGTTTCAAAGGAACCGTTGCAGGTGCAGGTAGTTTCGTAAGCGTCGGTGCGGTAGGTGATGAGCGTAAATTGATCAATGTAGCAGCAGGTAATATTTCTGCAACTTCAACAGAAGCGATCAATGGTTCACAACTTTATGCAGTAACTTCACAGCTAGATCAGACAAATGAAACAGCTAAGACAGCCGCTTCAAGTGCAAGTAGTGCAGTGTCTTTAGCTTCTACAGCAGCTTCAGCGGCAACATCAGCGGCGGAAGTGGTTACCAGCAACTTAAGTAAAATTGAAAGTGCAGCCTCAGCAGCTGTAAGTGCTGCTTCATCTGCAAATAGCTCAGCGACTGCGGCAAGCTCATCAGCGTCAGCAGCAGATTCTTCTGCGACTGCAGCAAGCT